>JBDNAO010000501.1:0-15114 GCA_039768375.1 Desulfobacterales bacterium
CCGCCGGTCTGTTTCTTGTGGGTATAGTTGAAATCGGCCCTGCGGGTGATGGTTTCACGATAGGCGACCTGCGGTTGCCCGGTTTCCACGGCGGCATTGTACTCACGCCGCATGCGCTCCACATAGACCTCGAGATGAAGTTCACCCATCCCCTCTATAATCGTCTCGTTCGTTTCTTCGTTGACATAGGTGCGAAAGGTCGGGTCCTCTTTTGTGAAGCGGTTCAGGGCCTTGGACATGTTGATCTGGGCCTTGTTGTCTTTGGGCACGATCGCCAGCGATATGACCGGTTGGGGGATGAACATTGAGGTCATGCTCACGTTGATGCCGGGCTTGACAAAGGTGTCCCCTGAGGCGCAGTCCACACCGAACAGGGCGCCGATATAACCAGCTGGAATTGATTCGATTTCTTCCATCTGATCCGCATGCATCCGCACGACCCGGCCGACTTTTATTTTTCTGCCGGTGCGCATGTTGACGATGGATTCTCCCTTTGAGAGCGTGCCCTGGTAGACGCGAACATAGGAAAGTTGACCGTATTGACCGTCTTCGAGCTTGAATGCCAGGGCCACCAGCGGCGCTTGGGGATCGGAGCTGAGTTTAACGGGTTTTTCGTCTTTTTCCATATCCAAGGCCTCGTTTTGCACGTCGGCCGGACACGGCAGGAAGCGGGTTACGGCATCAAGAAGTGGCTGGACGCCTTTGTTTTTATAAGCCGACCCCAAGAAGACCGGCGTCATTGCTCTGGCAATAGTTCCCCGGCGAACAGCCTCGATGATCAGTTCCGGCGTGATCTTTTCTTCAAGGGCAGCTTCGGTCAATTCGTCTGAAAACATGGCCGCCGCATCGATCAAGGCTTCTCTTTTCTCGAGGGCCAGCGTTAACAGGGTTTCCGGTATCTCTGCTTCGCGCTGTTCTTCACCATTGGGCCCCTCGAAATAAAGGGCCTTCATGCTCGCCAGGTCAACCAGACCCTGAAGGTCTGCTTCCAGGCCGATTGGGATCTGCATGGCAACCGGTTTGTGGCCCAATTTTTGTGCGAGTTGCTGGATCACGCGCTCCGGATTGGCACCGTTTCGGTCGCACTTGTTGATAAAGGCGATAAAGGGAACATTGTAACGCCGCATTTGTTGGTCGACAGTGATTGACTGGGACTGAACCCCTCCGACAGCGCACAGCACCAGAATCGCACCGTCGAGAACCCGTAGGGATCGCTCCACCTCGATGGTGAAATCAACGTGGCCCGGCGTGTCGATGATATTGATTTCATGGCCCTTCCATTGGCAAAAGGTGGCGGCCGAAGCGATGGTGATGCCGCGCTCACGCTCTAGTTCCATCGAATCCATGGTCGCACCGATGCCGTCCTTACCTCTGACATCGTGGATCGCATGGATGCGATGCGTGTAATAGAGGATGCGTTCCGTCAACGTGGTCTTGCCGGAATCGATGTGTGCGCTGATGCCGATGTTTCTGACGCGTTTGTGTTCGCTGTTCATATCTGTGCCTCTCCTGGTGAACTGTCTCGATGACCCGTTCGTGCAATCTTCAAATCGGCGATGTTATTGCGTGAGCGGGGTAAAAAAATGAACCGGTTGTCGTCGGCAAATAAAAAATCCTTCATTTGGGTGTCGCTGCCAGATGAAGGACCAATTGCAGGACCAGATTCAGTATTGTATGTGGGGCTTTACCTGATCTGTCTACCGACACTAAAAATTTAAAAACCTTGAATAATCACTATTTTTTTTATTCGTGTCAAGCATTTTTATAAATTTTATAGCGAAACATTACCGGCGCCGGCACTTTTTTCTGAATTGCCGGGTCACCGGCCGCTGTCGGAGCAGCACGTATGTCGCTCCGGCGCCGCCGTCGCAAAGACGCGCGCTCGTAAAGGCCATCACCCATTTGCGCCATGTGCCGCGCATCAACCAATCCCGGATTTTTGCCTTGAGAATAGGGCGTCTTGGTGATGACAAGCCGCGACCGTGCACGACCAGAACGGCGCGTTTACCGCTGCGGATTGCCTCTCGCAAGAAATCATCGACCGCCCGTTCGGCTTCAGGCGCACTCAAGCCGTGTAAATCGATATGGGCCTGAATCGAAAAACGCCCTCCGTGAAGATGCCGGGTCGCCGTCGGATGGACGCGGTGTCCGACCCCCTCGTGGTACTCCGGCGTGTCGGCGACAATAAAACCATCACCGGATTGAACCAACTCGTCTAGTTTTCGCAGAACATCACATTGAGGCCGACAAGGCTCTTTGTGGACCAATACCGCCGCAAGGTCATCGTCCGGGCTGTATTTGTCTTGCATGATCGGCGCCACACCGCTCATGGCCTCGTTGAAAAGGTCTCGTTCATGCGCCGGGTCCTCTGAGCTATCGGTCTCTGCGCTCGCAGGGAGCTTTGGACCGGAATACAGCGGCAGGGATTCCATTTTTAATAACTGGCCCAGATGTTTGAAAGGCTTGAAGTTGCCCGTGTGCCTTTTGTCATTCATCGTGACGTAACCCGGTGTGTCGGCGGTTTTCCCTTCAATCGCTTCTTATCATAATCACGTACACGAAAAAGTCACTTGCGTGTGCCGCTGTGACCGGGGTGCCCATATTTGACCGCCCCGCATCATCTTAATGCGTCTAGCGTCGGAATTCTGCGGGTGTCGGCGTCCATAAAGGACGGCGGATTAATTTTTCTATACTTTTCCAAATGTTAAATAGTAGAAGCGTCTAATCAACGACGAAATTTATCTTGATAAACCGGGTATAAATTTGGTATTCTTATATGTTAGAAGTATATCAAATATATGATATAGTATGTTTTTTGTATTTCAATAGTCGTATCAAATTGATACGCACGGTTTCAATCATTTTTTGGGAGGCGGCCAATTGTCATACACGCTCGGTCAAGAACAGCTGGATGGAATCGAAAATGTCTTGCAGCAGGATCTTATCGATATTGGAGTGAGCTGCGTGTTTCTCATCGACATGGCGGGCAACATCATCGCTAACCGGGACAACGGCGAGAGCCAGCACGATGTATATTCTCTGGCAGCTCTGGCGGCAGGAAATTTCGGTGCAGTCAGCGCCATGGCCAAAATCATCGGTGAGGGAGAATTCTCGCTGCTTTTCCACAAAGGTGTAAAAGAAAATATTCATTTTAACAAAATTGTTTCCGATTTTCTGATGATTACGATTTTCAGCAACGACATCTCACTTGGTTTTCTGCGCCTCAAAGTCAATGAAGCCGTCGAGAAAATTAAGACCGCCCTGGGAGCGATCGAGGTACCCTGAACCGCTTCGGCATGACGGTCCGTTTTTTGTTCGAACTGATCGCAACAACTTGCAGGTACACGACAAATGGCATTCGTCAATCCCAAAAAGAAAGAAGTTCAGGTTAAAATCGTCTATTACGGTCCCGGCCGGGGAGGCAAGACGACCAACCTGGAATATGTATACGACAAGTTTAGCAATCGTATCAAAACTGAAATGGTCACTATTAAAACGCATGGCGACCGAACACTCTTTTTCGATTTTCTGCCGTTCGACATCGGGAAAGTGAACGGCTATGACGTCAAAATTCAATTGTATACGGTGCCGGGACAGGTCAAGTACAATGCAACCCGGCGGCTCGTTTTAAGAGGCGTCGACGGAATGGTTTTTGTGGCAGACGCGATGGCGGTGAGGAGGGAGAAAAACATCCTGTCGCTCAAAAACCTGCAGGAGAACCTCGCCAATTATAAAAGGAGCATTTTCAAAGTACCAATGGTCCTGCAGTATAACAAGGTAGATCTGGCGGAGCAGGGCATTCCCATTTTGCCCGTCGAAACTCTCGAGCAGGACCTCAATTCGAAACTGAAAACCGCCTCTTTTCCCGCCAGCGCTCTGATGGGAACCAACGTTGTCGCCACGTTAAAAAAAATCATTTCTTTAACCATGGCGTCCATCGTGAAGGATTTGAAATAGTGGTTATCCACCGTTTCCGAAACACGAAATGTTTTCCGATCCAAAAATGGCCTGAGGCGAAATAGGGGGAAGAAAGTGGAAAACGAAACAACCGGTGACCAGTTTTCCGAAGAAGTCGAGGATCGGCTGCAGAATCTATTCGGAGAGGAAGAACCGTCCGAGGCCGCCGAAATAAAAAGTGCCGATATAAAACCGCATCCGCTCAGGGAATTAAAAACCGTCATTCTGGCGATCGATTGGGAAATCACAGACGAGATCATGGCGAGTTTTGCCGAGCAGGTCGCCGTTTTGCAGGACACGTATCGGAATGACAAAATCGTGCTGGTTTTTTTGCAGCTGCTCGGTTCGATCGGCGAGTATATCCGCACCCATCTCGGCCAGTCCCATCCGGATGCTTTCAAAATTCTGACTTCTTTGTTTACCGAACTCGAAAGAATCGTTCAGTCCGAAGACCTGACGGAAGTCGAAAGGAAAAAAATTCTATCGGTCGAATTGGGAAAATACAAGAAACTCAAGAATCAACTGATGCCGAGCAAAGCGCTGGCTGACGACAGGCGCTCGGTAACGGCGGCAACCAGTGATCGGTCGCCAGTTGGCGGCGTTCAACCTGAAATCATCAAGGCCATCGAGGATCTCAAATTGTTCATCCAGCAAGAATTACGCATTTTAAGAGAAGAGATAAAGAAGTTGAGAGAAGAAACCGGTGCCGGTCAGCGATCATAGCAGTGAAGTCGGCGACAAAATTGTCGGAAGGGTGGGGTCCGTGAGTCTGCCGTCTGGTGATATTTCACCGCTGATCTTTCGCCAGATCGTCGGTGAGAACCTGAGAGACGTGTCGTTGGATGGCCGCCTGCTGTCGCTGCTTTTAGCATTGGATGGTGAAAAAAGCCTCGGCACACTCGCTCAGACAATTGGTTTGAGCCCGGAGGATCTGCGCACGACCGTTACCCGGTTGCTGGAATTACAGCTGATCGAGCCGCTTGAAAAGGAGTTTACGTACCTCGATCCTGAATTTCTAAGTTACCTGACCCTCCAATATGCGAAGGCCATCGGACCGTTAGCCAGAATCCTCATCGAAGAAGAGCTTTTAGCTGCCGGTCACCATCCGAACCGCATCCCGAAGCCGCAGGCAGTGATTCTGGTCGAAACGTTGGCCCGCGAAATTCAGCGCAAAGAAAAGAAAGACCGATTCAGACGGGACATGGTCCGCAAAATCACGGAAAAAGGAAGCTCCAAAAGGTGATATCATGCTCGTTATCTGTGAGGATTGCGGCAAAAAATACCGGTTAGACCCCAACATATTGGGACATAAGCCGGTAAAATTCAAATGCAAGACCTGCGCCCATCTCATCATGCTCCCCGGCTCGCTAAAACCAGGAGGCGATCCTGATGTTGTGAAGCAGCGACCGCTCGCAGCACCGGTGGTTAACACCTGGAATGAATCTGGGTCAAACCTGCCGCTCGTCTCAAACGGCAGGCCTGAAACCCAGGTCGGCAGTGCCGAAGATCGCGAGGTGGGAACGTCAATGCATGACGCGGTCTCGGAAGTGCCTGGCAAGTCGGTCCCGGACGATGCGGACGCCATTCCGGCCATGTTGAGCCTGCGCAGCAAAATGCTGTTTCTTTTCGTCGTTCTGCCCATGATCCTTTTCGCATCCTCTTCGGTGCTGTTTTTCTACCAGACAATTCGACTGGAACATTCGCTCACCGGAGAAAGCACTGCGATCATCACCCGCATTGCCGAAGCAAAAATCACCCACTTGGAGGGTTTGACCCAACCGGTCGTGGCGCTCAAGGCCCGATCGCAGTCATTGGCGGGTCAGATTAAAACGACGATCGCCATTATTCTGGGTGGTACGCTTTTAATTATTGGCGCGACCGTTTCTATCTTTGCGCTCCGGCTGGCAGAAAGAGTCAGGTTGCTCACGGACGCTGCAGATCGCATCAGCATCGGCGATCTGGAAATTGAAATTCCCGTCCGCTCCAGGGACGAATTCGGCAAACTGGCCGAAGCGATATCCCGCATGCAGGACAGTATTCGTCTTTCCATTGAGCGCCTGAGACGCCGTTGATCGCTGTTTGCAGTGCGGCTGTATTGTATGAACATCTTGTCGCCGCGGTAAGGAGTGAGAATGCTCGTTGTTCCGAAAGAAAAACCGGTATTGACCAATTTGAACACATACTACCTGAAGCTCGATAAATTGATCGAACACTGTCAGGGGGAGATGGGTGCCGGCGGTATTTTTTTCAAGTCTGCATCCGCCCGTGGAGTCCTCTATTTTGATCCCGATGATATTCTGAGCGGTTACTTCTCGGATAAAAACGCTGACCTGCATGGTAAGAGCGCCGTCGAGCAGTTGATGCAGGCCGAATTCAGCTATAATTTCAGTATCGATATTTACCGTATCCCTTTCGAAAATGTCTACTTCTGGTCCAGCACACCCACGGCCGAGAAAATCTACAAGGACCTCAGCACGGAATTTACCGACCTCGAGGGGTTGATAAAGAAAATGGGTGCTGAAAAATTGACCGGGTACATCGATATCCTGATCGGAAACGGGCAAGAAAGCGGCATGATATTTTTCGCCGCCGGCGAAATCATTGGCGGATCCTTTTCCTGGGGCCCGGTCGAGAGCGATTCTGTAAAGGCGTCGTGCAAGCAGTTGGTCGAAAAAACCAAAAAAGTCGACGGGATCTTTCAGGTCTGCCGGTTTCCAGTAGATGCGGTCCAGCCATCACCCCCGCATGCTGCACACACTTCCGGCACCCCTCAAGACGTCTTGCGGATGCTCGAAGAATTCTTAGGGATTTTTGAAACCCTGTACAACTCGCGAAAAGACAAAGAAGCCGATTTCAACAGTCTCATTCGAAAAAAGTTCGTCGAAAACGCAGAACGCTTTACATTTCTTGATCCTTTTGCCGGGGAATTCGACTTCAACGATCGCAAGATTCGGTTCAGCGGCGACGCCGATGACGCCGCACTGGCAAGCGGCATCATCGTCTCGACAACGGAACTGGCGGAGGATATCGGCTTGCAGGAGGAAATGAGAAAATATTTGGCGTCATGGCAGCAAAAATACGAAGAAAAGCTCGATCACTTGGGCATCCGAATGGCATGACATCGACACCCTGAACCGACAGGATACTTTTGAATAGAGAGTTCAAAAAATGATTGCAAACGTACTGATTGTCGACGATGACCGGGAGACGTTGACCGCACTTCAAGAAGGTTTTGCAAAGTACGATGATACCTTTACGGTTTTGACGGCCGAGGACGGACAGACCGCCATAGAGGTGCTGCGGCACGACACGGTCTCGCTCGTCGTCACCGAACTCAAGGTGCCTGGAATCGACGGGCCTGGGGTCCTGAAGCATGTTGCGGAAAGCTACCCGGAAATACCGGTCATCGTCATCACCGCTTACAGCACGCCGGAAATGGTAAAACTTGCCCGGGAAAGTGGCGCCGCTGAATACCTTTCCAAACCGGTCATGCCAGAGAATCTGGGCCAAAAGATCATGACCATTTTAAGCCGTGAATCCGACGGTGGGACTCTCCACAGCGTTTCATCAGGTATTTTTCTGCAGTTGATAGAAATGGAGCAGAAGACCTGCACCATCCGCCTTGAAGACATATCCTCAGGGCAAAAAGGGGTCTTGTTCTTTCGTGACGGCGAATTGTTCAATGCGCGCGCCTGCCACCAGCAAGGCAAATCGGCCGCCCAACGGATATTTTCATGGGACAAGGTCACCATATCGATCCAAAACGACTGTCCACCGGTCGAAAACAAAATCCAGAGCGAGCTTCAAACGCTGATCCTCGAGGCTGCCCGGTTAAAGGACGAGGCCGCTTCGTCAGACGGCGACCTCGCCGAAGCTGAAGAGCCGACCGGGGAAACGGATGCTGAAGAGGTCACCGCGTCCGTTCCAATCAGCCGGATCAGGCATGCGATTGAAAAAAGGATCGGTCAAGCAGACGGCGTCGAAGACATTTATCAGGATACTTCGTGGGACGGCTTCATCCACCGGCTATCGGCTTTGGGAGAACTTTTCCGAAGCGGACCGATGAAACTTTGTTTTGTCGACAAGGGCGAATCGTCAGACCACATCATCATCCCCGGTCGAAAGACAACCGTCATTTCCGTGAGTCCGAAATCGCCGCGCGACAAAATTATGAAAGCGCTGAGCCCTTGAAACCGTGTCTGCACCGGGGTGCGACACCATTGACCGAAGGAGCATGAAACAGTGAAGGACGTATTCAGGGATATTGTCGGCATGGACGGCGTCAAGGGCGCCATGCTCCTGTCTTTCGACGGAGCGATTCTCTTCGAGGACTACCGGGAGTCGAGCGCCGCATCCCTCGGTCCCAGCGATCGGGAAGGACTCTTGGCTGCACTCGACGGAGTGCGGGAAACCGATGCCGTCTATCGCGATGGCCGCATCTACATTCGTCGAAGCGACATTGGTTTTCTTCTGGTCAACATGTCTGCGGCGGCCTCGGTGGCCATGTTGCGGCTCAATTGCGATATTCTGCTTCCAACCCTGAAGTCGACAGCAGAACCCAAAGGAATGAAGCGGTTTTTTCGTAAATGATCATCGTCATCTTCTATCGGCTCTGCATCGACCGATTTAACTTCAAGATCCGGAGTGAAAAAATATGACAGCAGACCACGCAAAGGCTCATCCTGAAGTCGACGTGCGGATAAACGAGGCGGAAGTCTGCCGCTCCATGGGACTCTACGATGAATCCCTCACCATCTATGAGCAGATTCTCGCAGGCCTACCGGAAAGCGACGGTGAACTCGTCGAGACCGTCAAGACTAAGATCGCCGACATCCGCAGCGAGATTGCAGCCCGGGAGCAAACCGAAACAAAGCGGGTTTCCGCCAAGGACATCAGTATGCTCAAGAAAACCCTCTCGAGCCAGGATGCCGGTCAGGAAGGCCCGAGCGGGCAGACGCTGCTGGACAGTGCCGCCAGTTTCAAGGAACTGGGACTTTTCAGCGAGGCCATCAACGAGTATGAAAAGCTGATCGTTCAGGGCCACACGCCGGAAAGCATTTGCGCCGATTTTGCCGATTGTCTTCTCAAGCTGCATTCACCGGATAAGGTGATCGAATACATTACGAAACTGGTCGGCGATCAGCGCCTGGCAAAGGAATACAGGGCGACGGTGCTGTATCTTTTCGGCCAGGAAATGGAAAAACGGGATCACAAAGAACCGGTTTTAGATCTTTACAAGAGCGCGCTCAAGGCCAATCCGGCCGATACCGAAATCCAGAAGCGTCTGGAGGGACTGACCGCCAGTTTGTCTTCCAAATCGAAATACGACTTGCTGCTGAGGCAGAACCTGGTCACCACCGATCAGCTGCAGAAGGCCTTCGCCCTATCCAAGAAAATGAACAAAAGCGTCGAGTTCGTTCTGATCGGTCAATACGGCCTCCGTAAATCCGACATCGGAAAGTCTTTTTCAGCCTACTACGGCTGTCCTTTCCGTGAATACGACCCCAATGTAACGACCCCGCACGAACTGCTGAGCAACCTGAAAGAAGCTTTCCTTATCAACGAGGGATGGGTGCCGCTGAACTGGGACAAGGATTTCGTCGAGGTGTTGGTCGACGACCCACGCAACCTGAACAAAACCGACAACATAAAGACACTCTTGAATACACCGAAAATCAATTTTTCGGTTGCGACCAAGGAAGACATCGAGGAGTTCGTCAAGCGCTTCTTTGACAAAGACCATACGCTGGATGACGATACCGGAGAGGAAAACCTCGACAATTTCGATATCATACCGGATGTCTCCTTCGAGGAAGAGGAGGAGGATGAGCCGATCGACGAGGCTGACGAAAGCTCGAGCAAAGTTGTCAAACTGGTCGATCAGTTCATCATTGCGGCCTATCGCAAGAATGCATCCGACATTCACATCGAACCATCGCCGACCAGCAAGGCGACGACGATCCGTTTCCGGATGGACGGTGTCTGTCAGGAGTACTTGAAGGTTCCGAATTCCATGGCGCGCGGCATTCTGTCCCGTATCAAAATCATGTCGCAGCTCGACATTGCCGAGCGGCGGCTGCCCCAGGACGGAAAAATAAAATTCAAGCGCAAGGGTATTCCGACCTTTGAACTCCGCGTGGCGACCCTGCCGACCACGGGCGGATTCGAGGATGCGGTCATGCGCATCCTGGCCAAGGCCGGTGCGATGAAGATGGAAGACATGGGGTTAACCGAGAGAAATTTTAATGTCCTGCAGACGATCATCAAGCGGCCCTACGGGTTGGTCCTGTGTGTGGGGCCCACCGGTTCCGGTAAAACAACGACCCTGCACGCCGCGCTTGGCTCCATCAACGAGCCGGGTGTCAAAATCTGGACAGCCGAGGATCCGGTCGAAATCACCCAGGCGGGCCTGCGGCAGGTTGAGGCCAAGCCGCGCATCGGATTAGACTTTGCGAAGATCATGCGGGCATTTCTGCGAGCCGACCCGGATATCATCATGATCGGTGAAATGCGCGACAAGGAGACCGCCTCGATCGGCGTGGAGGCGTCTCTCACCGGCCACCTCGTTTTTTCGACCCTCCACACCAACAGTGCACCGGAAACGATCACACGCTTGCTGGACATGGGACTTAACCCCCTCAATTTCTCAGACGCCTTTCTGGGTGTCTTGGCGCAGCGTCTGGTTCGAAAGCTTTGCAGTGGTTGCGCTAAAGAATATAACCCGGCCAGGGAAGAGTTCGAGGAAATCGTCTCCGATTACGGTAAGAAGTCATTCGAAAAGACCGGAATTCAGTTCGACTCGGATTTAATCCTCAAAGGTCCGGGTAGCTGTGACGTGTGTTCAGGAACCGGCTACAGGGGCCGCATGGGGATTCACGAGCTGATGGAAGGCACGGCCGCCATCAAGCGGATGATCAAGAAACAGGCCTCTACCGAAGAACTCTTCGAACAAGCCTCCAAAGAAAACATGACCACCCTGAAACAGGACGGCATCCTGAAGGTGTTTAAAGGTATAACCGATACGCGTGAGGTCCGCCGCGTCTGCATCAACTAGTGTTTCTTCTTGATTGAGCGACGCGAGGTCGAATCGGTGGCACGACGGTACAACTGCATGGTGATCGGTACAGAAGAGTGGAAGGAGGTCATTCGAACCAGTGCCGGACAGATGGGCGTCACCTTGTCTCGATCCGCAGTCGATCAATTCGCCGTGCATGCTCGTGAGCTGCTGCTCTGGAACAGCAAGATCAATCTGACAGCCATTACCGAACCGCTGGCCGTCGCCGTCAAACATTACATCGACGCCGTTGCTCCCGCCAATCTGATCCCTCCGCAAGCCAGACTTCTCGACATCGGTTCCGGTGGCGGTTTCCCGGGTATACCGCTGAAGATTATGAAGCCGTCGTTGAGTCTGACAATAATAGACGCTGCGCGGAAAAAGGTCAGTTTTCTCAACCAAGCCGGACGGATTCTGAACCTCAAAGACTATCGCGTCCATCACATGCGGATAGAGAGAATGCGGAACGCTGAGGATATACTGCGGTCGCGCCAAACGATTGATCCTGCAAGAACGCCGCGGTCTGGGGGTTTGCCCTACGGCAATGATGTTGGCACCTTCGATGTGGTCATCAGCCGGGCACTGGCCCCCCTTGATGAGTATCTTTTGCTGGCGCTTCCTTTCACCGCGGAAAAAGGCCTCATTTTGGCGTTAAAGGGTCGAATTTCCGAAACCGAACTGGCAACCGCCAGGCGTTTGCTGACCACCATCCGGCCGGCATGGCCAACAAAATCGCGAGAGTCTGAGCTGACCGTCAGGCGGTACCGGTTGCCGGTATTTGATAGTGAGAGGAGCATCGTGGCGGTAAGCTTTAAGTGAGTCGCAGCAGCGTTTTTATAAATTTAACCTTTATTAGAGTCGGCCAGTTCGATAAATCGGGCATCAAGCGCTTCTCCGCGTGCCGTGAGGATGGCGACGGTTGGGGGGCTGTTATGGCGCGGCTCTACCGCGCTTCCGGGGTTTAGGAAGACAACGTTGTTTTTCTTCTCAAGTGACGCGCGATGGGTATGACCGCTGATGACGACCCGGATGCCGGCCGCTTGTGGTTCCAGATCGAGTTGCAGTATATCGTGAAGAACATAGAGCGTCACAAAGTCTAAAGCGACAAGTGCGGTCGACGGGAGGTCATCGGCCCATGGGCCGAGGTCTGTATTTCCCCGCACCGCCTTGACCGGCGCAACTCTCGCGAGTGCATCGAGAATTTTCGGTTTGCCGATATCACCGGCATGGATAATCAAATCGGTGCCGACAAAAGCATCGATTACCCTGGCATCGAGATATCCATGGGTGTCGGATATGACGCCGATACGAACAAGCCGTTCCCGCAGAGGTTCGCTGGTCATGTTTTGTCATTCCTCTTTTCGGTATCTTACCGCCTGAATATGAAGCAAATTCAAATTTTTCACAAACGAGTGGAAAGATTTGTATATAACCATTTGAAATAACAGAATAATAGTGATTATTATTTCTTGACTTTTTAATGTTTATACGGTAAAATATATAGACAATTCGCGGTTTGTCAAAGACAAATTAGACCGGCGGCGGAAGGCCTGAAAAGCTCCCGACCCAGTGCCATGATCGGCATTACACATACAACCGATTTATAATAATGAGCGAGAGAACACCATGGACAGATTTCAGCCAACCATCGGACCGAAACCGGCTGCCGATGCGATGACATTTACACATCCCTCATCGATGACTGCGGTGTCGAACACGGTGACTGCCGATTACGGGATACTGTCGAAACTCATCGAGAAACAGGTGAGCAGGGCCAACGGCCATCATGTCAAAGACATTCAATGGCAGTTGAATCAATTCGTTTCCGATTTGAGTAAGCAATTCGACCGGGTGCTTAAAGAAAATCAACATTTGCTGAAGACACTCGAAGAGCTGCAGGGCGGCCAGGATTATCTTCTGCAGCAACTGGAGCTGCATCACAAACGCGAAGAGTTGGCCATTCTGAGGGAGCAGCAAGACGGCAAACGGATCAGGGAACTCGAGAACAGGCTGTCATTTCTGCTTTTTGAGCCAATACAAAACCAACAAATCGCCATCGACGCGCCGGAACTTCGACGGTTCGCCATCAATCAACCGGAACTCATAGAAAAGACTAAAGAACCGCAGGAAGTTCAGGGCATGGCCTTGACGCCATCCGAAGACGACCAAGTAGCCGAAACCTCTCCGGGTGATACAGGCAGTGGTGTCGCAGACACTTTTTCTGAAAGCGAAAATCCTTGCGTGCCTCCACTGCCGAGCGCTGCTGAGGATGAACTCTTTTATACCGACGAATTCGAAACCGCAGGAGAGGTCCCACCACTGGAGGCTCGGGGGGCTGATCTGGCCTCGGATTCACTCGTCGAAGACGTGTTGCCCAGCCAATTGGGCGAAGAACCTGTGGACCGGCCACCGGAAGCAGATGCCGCTGTCGATGAGGAGTCTGACATCATCGATTTGTTGGAGGAAGTGGTTGACACGCCTCAGGAAGAAGACAATTTGCCTGCTGATACGGCTGTGAGTGAGGCTGCGATACCTGACGTGGTGGCGCCCGAATACATGAATGAGGTGGACGAACCAGTTGTAAGTTCTTCTTTAAACACCAACTACGTTTTGCAGGAGCCAAGAGAGGCGATGATGGCAGCCGCGCAGTCAGATTCTGAAGCGAATGGAACCAAGGAGGAGCTTGTCTCGATCATCACGCTTCAGGATGAAATTCCTGCCGTTCGATCGCTTGACGTTGGCCCGTCTATCGAAGAGGCCGAAGAGGACAGTGGCCAAATCGTAAAAGAGTTGTCGCGCGAATCATTCGGCGAAACCGCCTTGGACGGTGCTGATAACGCCGTTTTGCCTGATTGTCCGGTATCCCCCGGAATTGAAGAGTGCCTTGAGACGGTCGAGGAAGCCGACACGAATTCTTTCGACATCATCGAGCTCAAAGAAGATGCTATTGTCGGGCAGCCGGAAAATATAGCAGCCAAGTCGGTAACCAATTTACCGCATGAGCCCGTGACAGTGCCGGTCGAAGAGGACGTTGTCGATGCCACCGGTGAGCCGTTTGTCTCAAAAGATGCGGGTCTCTTATCGAAGGAACGGCAGAGGAAGCCAACTGACGCCAAGGTGCATTTTGATTGCGGCAAACTGGCCTGTCAAAGCAAAGACTATGCGAAAGCGGTCGATTCATTTAACCGGTATCTTGAGCTGTCGCCTAATGATCCGCGAGGACCCTATAACCTGGCAATTCTGCACTATCGGTTGAAAGAATACACCCGAGCGGCGGCAAATGCCCGTAAGGCATTGGATCTCGGTTACACGGCCGCCGATCGAATTATGGCAAAAATAAAAACCAAAACCGAACCTAAAGCCGAATCAGACATCACAGTTGAAAAAAGCGTCTCTGACCCTTGGTTGGAAACCGAGACATTACACAATTTATCCTTGACGGAACCAGCGGCCGAAACTGAAGAAAAAGGTGAGGTGGCGGCACACAGCGACGCTGGTAACTCTCCCGATGCCGTTCTTCCGATAACGCACACAGCGGTGTTGGAGGATAACCTTTTTGAACCGGCGACTGTTGACCCGTCTCGAGGCGCTATCGATCCGCTGTTAAGCGATGAAACCGCTTCTATTGATCCGGCAGCTGTGACGGCATCGCAGAAACCTTTTCCGACGGTTCCGGATGAACCGGGCGACCAGGCTGCAGCAAAACAGTTTTTTACTGACGGTATGGCCGCTTATCAAAAAAAAGAGTACCGCACGGGGGTCGAGCATTTTCGAGGCTTTGTGGCGTTGATGCCGGATGAACCCAAGGGGCACTACAATCTTGCAATTTTGCACTACCGTCTCAAGGAATACGAGACGGCCCTCGATTGTGCCAGACGTGCTCAGGGTTTAGGCGGCGGGTCTACGCAGAAAATAATTCAAAAAATCGAATCAAAAATCGCACGGCAACAGTCTTCGGACGAGAAGAGTGCCGTCGTTGATGCGACACAGGAACTTTTCGAAGACCGGATGAATTTTCCCGCGACCGAAATCGATGATTCGACCGGCGCCGAGGATACCGCGTCGATCTGGGACGCCGACGAGCTGGGAGAAGAAATAAACCA
>JBDNAO010000092.1:0-8117 GCA_039768375.1 Desulfobacterales bacterium
TCGCGGCGGCCATTGTTCACATTGCTCGGCATCCTCGTCATCCAGCGGATCTGCGAAACCGATAAGAGAGACTTCCTTCCTGCTGCGAATCACCATTGCAGTCCTCTTCTTGACATGGCAAGCACTCTTTCCCTATACTGCCGGCGAAACTGTGGCTGCTCTTGGGAGCGTTTCCTATGAGTCGATCGATGATAGGAGGAAAACGATGCTGAAACTTGGAGAGAAAGGCGCCATTCCCCAGCGTGACAACGAAACCTTTGCCATTGCTCCGCACATACCATGCGGGTTTGTGACGCCGGAACTGTTGCGACGAATCGCGGATACAGCCGAAAAGTATAATGCGAAGGCGATCAAGATTACCGGGGCGACCCGCATCGCGATTGTCGGCCTCAAGGAAGAGGATATCGACGGTGTGTGGGAGGCTTTGCGCCTCGATAAGGGTGCTGCCGTGGGATTGTGCGTTCGCAGCGTAAGAACCTGCCCTGGAAATACCTACTGCAAGTTGGGCCAGCAGGATGCCATTAAATTGGGGCTGAAACTGGACGAGAGCTATCACGGCAAGGAATTGCCGGGAAAATTTAAGATGGCCGTATCCGGCTGTCATCTGAGCTGTTCAGAGTCCTGGGTGCGCGACGTCGGCCTCATCGGAAAAAAGGATGGCTGGGCTTTGGTTATCGGGGGCAATGTGGGCGCAACCCCTCGGATCGCACAGGAGTGCGCCAGCGGTCTCGACGATGACGGGGCGCTGGCTGCAATTGACAAGGTGGTCGGTTACTATCAGGAGAACGCAAAAAAAGGGGAGCGTCTCGGAAAAATGATCGAGCGCATCGGCCTGGAGGCCTTCCAGCGGTTAGTTGCGATTGGGTCCCGCTAGAACGAAAAGATTTGGAAATAATTCTTGACATGCGATGACCGATTGCCTACTTTTAAGCATCAATAAGACCATATGATAGCCGTGAATGTGAACCCACTCCAAACAATTACGATCACCTGCGGACGCTTCTGCTTTTGCTTTAGAAGCGTCCATCCGGTTGAATGACGTAAGCTACTGAAACGCCCCGGATGGACCTCGACTCGGTCTGTCCGGGGCGGTTTTTTTAAAAGCCCCGGAAATTTCCCGGGGCTTTTTTTCGTGCCTCGTGAACGGGGGACGGTCGCGTCGAGGACCGCCACACCGCGATGGCGCCTGTCAGGCGTCCATAATCAGGGAAAGGAAAAAGAGGAATGATACTCGAACTGACGCCAAATATCACAGTTGCTGAAAAGTCCACGTTGGTGGCGGCTCTGCAGGATCAGTGCTGCGACTTTCGGGAACTTCCGGACACCGACGTTCAGCGCATCGGCATCATGAACCGGGCGATTCGCGAACCTGATTTTTTCAACCGTTTGCCCGGGGTTGCCCGGACGCTGCCGGTCACTACGCCTTACAAACTCGTCAGCCGCCAAATGCACCCGCAGGATACGCTGGTCCCGGTCGGAAACGTGCTGGTCGGTGGTGACCGCATCACGGTCATTGCCGGCCCGTGTGCCATCGAAAGTCGTGAACAAGCGCTGACCATTGCCCATTTGGTCAAGAAAGCCGGTGCCGTCTTGTTCAGAGGCGGGGCATTTAAACCCCGAACCTCTCCCTATTCCTTTCAGGGTCTCGAAGAGGAGGGGTTGAAGATCCTGGCCGAAGTCCGTGAAACCTATGACATGTGTGTTGTCACCGAAATGACCGCCCCTTCCCAGGCCGAAATCATGCAAAAGTACGTCGATGTGGTCCAGATCGGCGCTCGCAATATGCAGAACTTCGAACTGCTCAAGGTGGTCGGCCGGATGGGCAAACCGGTTCTTCTGAAGCGCGGTCTGGCCGGCACAATCGAAGAATGGCTCATGTCGGCCGAGTATATCCTATCCGAGGGGAATCCTCAGGTCATACTGTGTGAACGCGGTATTCGCACCTTTGAACCGTACACGCGCAACACCCTTGACCTGACAGCCATTCCGGTCCTGAGAAATTTAACCCATTTGCCGATCATTATCGATCCGAGTCACGCCACCGGCATCCGTGAAAAAGTCAGTCCGATGGCCCGGGCCGCCATTGCCGCTGGTGCCGACGGGCTGATGATCGAGGTCCATCACGAACCCGACAAGGCGCTATCCGATGGTCCGCAAAGTCTTTATCCCCTCCAGTTCGGTCAACTGATGCGAGACCTTTACGTTATCGCTCCGGTGGTCGGCAAGCAGCTCGACTTCGGTTATCTGGACAAGGCCCGGGCCGTGGCCTTGCGCAGCCGAAGTGCAAACGGCAGCCGGCAGAGGGCGGCTTTCATGGGACGCGTCGGTACATTCAGCCACAAGGCCTGCCGGCAGTATTTCGGCGGCGAAGTGGAGGCTCTGCCGGTGGCCTCTTTCAGGGCTGTATTCGAGGCCGTGAAATCCGATACCGCCGACTTCGGCGTGATTCCCCTGGAGAACTCACTCAGCGGAAGTATCCATGAAAACTACGATATTTTGAATGACTACGACTTGAGCATCATCGGTGAAATTAAACTGCGCATCATGCATCACCTGATGACCAATCCCGGTGTTGAAATCGGTGACATCCGCCGCGTTTTGTCTCATCCCCAGGTATTCGGCCAGTGTCGGCACTTTCTTGAACAGCACGACTGGGAGCTTGTTTCGGTCAGCGACACCGCTGCGGCTGCGCAGCGCGTGGCCGACGGCAGGAATAATGGGGATGCCGCCATAGCCAGCCTGGTGGCCGCCGAAGAATACGGACTGAAGCTGATAGCGGAGAACATCGAAACCAACCCGCGCAATTACACCCGTTTTGTCATCATCGGCAAGTCCCCCCTTTACACGGGACCAATCGACAAGACATCGCTCATCTGTTCCACTCGCAACGAGCCCGGAGCACTTTACGAGACCTTGAAGATTTTTGCCGAAAATCGCATCAACCTGATCAAGCTCGAGTCACGTCCCATTCAAGGAGAACCGTGGCGGTACATGTTTTACATGGATATCGAGGCGGATCTCGGTGCCGATGCCTTGAAACCGGTGCGGAAGGCGCTGGAGCAAAAGACCGACTACCTGAAAATTCTCGGCACTTATGGCGAAGTGCCCGAAGCACCGCCGGGAGAAGGTGCAGAATCGCGGCGAGCCTAGTGTCTATTCACACATAAATTGTATTATCCATTGTCGCTCGCTGCTCGATATTTCAAGCGTGGGTACATAACAATGACCATCGTCAGTGTTGGTTTAGGTTTCAGGTTTCAGGGCTTGCCCACCGGTTTAAAATAATGCCAAATACCAAAATACAAGCACCAAAATACAAATTAATTCCAAATTACAATATCCAAATCTCAAATAAGATCAAAAACCAATAGTTTGGAATTTTGAATTTCGGTCATAGTGTTTTGTTTGGAATTTGAGTTTTGTTATTTGAGATTTAAATGGCCAACACCACAGACAGCCACAGAAATACTGCCGGCCAGTGCGAGGCGAACCACCGGGGATCCGCCAGCATCCCGACTGACGTGAAAAAGAGCGTGACGAAAAGGGTGCGGATGGATCCGATGTCCGCCCGGATCTGTGTGCCATAGGGTGACTCCCCCAGAAGCATACCGGCCAGGAAAGCGCCTAGAGCCGGACTCAGATTCAGGTAATGGGCGGCCCAGATGGAACCGATGGCCGCGGCAATGGTGAGAAGGACGAAAAGTTCGCGATTGGCAAAAATTCCGGCGGCGGACATCATTAGCGGGAAGACCCGATAGAAGAGCAGGTAAAAGACGATCGCAATCCCGGCGGCGCTTCCCAGGGTTTTCAGCAGGAGAGGAAGGAACGGTCCGCCGCTGTTTCCATTGCTGAGCACGGAGACCAGAATCACAAGCGGCACGACGGCGATGTCCTGAAACAGCAATATTCCTAATGCGTTGCGTCCGCGGACGGAGTCTATTTCCGCCCGGTCCACCAGCACCCGCAAAACCACCGCCGTTGAACTGAGGGCCGCTATTGCGCCCAGAACGACGGCACTTTTCACGGGCATGAAAACACTCAGGAGTCCGGTAAAAATCCCAGTGTCATGACCACCTGGAGGCTTCCGCCGGCCAGTGCAATAGTGCCCATGCTCTTTAGGCGTTTAAAAGGAAAACTCCAGACCGATGGAAAAAAGCAGCAGTGCAACGCCCAGTTCGGCCACGTCAAAAACGGCCCGTGAATTGAACAACAGGGGGCCGATGATGGTTCCCGCCATCAGGTAACCCAGAATGGGGCTCTGTTTAAACCGCTGTGCCAGTGCTCCAAGAACGAATGCGGTGCAAATCAGCAGCAGGATTTCAGCGAGCAGATTCCACATCTCAACCGGTCTCTTCCGCAACCCGATTTTTTTCGCGGTTGCGGCAACACGTTACCATCAGGTTGCGCCTGCCGGACATATAATACCGCACCTGTCAAATCGTGATGACGAAATGAGCGCGCCGGTTTTTTGACCAAGCTTGCTCGGAGTTTGACCGGTCGACAGGGCGCTCTTCACCGTAGCTGACCGTCTTGATCCGTGAAGCGGACACCCCGAGAGCGACCAGAAATTCCTGGGTCATCTTCGCGCGTTGTTCCCCAAGTGCCAGGTTGTATTCGTTCGTGCCGCGTTCATCACAGTGGCCTTCGATGATCACGTTAGTCCCGGGGTTTTCCTTCATGTAGCGGGCTTTTTCGCGCAGAATTTCCTGGGCCTGTGGTGTGAGCAGGGCGCTGTCGTAATCGAAAAGAATGTCTTCATTTTCAAATGCCTTGCGCGCTTCGGCCGCTTGTTCTGGTGAAAGGGACGATCCGGCACCTGCCGATCCGAGGCTTTCTTCTGAAATGGTGCCCGACTGCCCTGCGCCTTCAGACCCTGTTCGTTGGGCTTCAGACTCATAGGATGTCGAAGGTCCCGAACTGACAATCGGCTTGGAACACGCGAACAGGAACATCAGGACAATACTTACGGGAATCAAAACAACATTCAATCTTCGCATGGGCGATACCTCCATCTATGTTCGTTGAAAAATTTGATGACCAGACGCGGGATTGACGTCCCGTCTGTAGGACTGTATAGCACATGCCGCTTCGGTTTTCAAAAATTCGTTTACTGGAGTGGGGGAGGATAATTAACTTTTGGGCCCCTTGTGGAGTCGGGACGAAAGAAAATTGAATCTTCGTGCTGCTATCCGTATTGTGATTGAACCGATTGGATTACCGCCATTCGTATCGTCGTGGCCGGACCGTGACAACGGCTTGAAAAATGGTGCAAAGAATGTTAAATAAGGGGGCAGTTGTGGTGTTTTTCCCACAAGGCCTTGTATGGACCGGAAGGGGTGGCCAGCAGCGAATGCGGGTCCTGCCATGGCGGGATCAGAATGCATGAATTTGCGCAAGTCGCTGACCACCCCTTCCGGTTCAAAATTTACGTAAACTCCCCTAAGGCTCGAATAAATTACTTCCATGCACTCTCATCGTTGCCGTAAACCAAAGAGCGGAATCGAATATGTTGCGTAATGTGTCCCAAGGACCCGGGTGGAGGACCTATCAGGAGAGGCTTCAGCGAGAGGACCGAATCAGACTTTTTAAAAAGAAACTTCTTCTGGTCGGCGGGGTTATCGGCGGCTTGCTGGCGGTTGTTTTTTCCGGAGCCTGGATGAGCAGCCGGTTGAACCGGTCTGTTCCGGTCACGCCGACGCTATTAAAGCAGAATACGCAGAAACAGAAGCCCGTATCGGACAGTTTTTCACCTAAAACGCTTGCAACGCTTCTCGTTCCGTTTTCAGGCGGTAGTGTTGAACTGACCGATGAAATTGCAATTGAAAATAAGGGCGTCCACTATACGCTGAAGACCACCGTGAATCCGAAACTGCAGACCTATGTCAACAATATGCTCGGGCGCTCTAAGACGCTGCAGGCGGCTGTGGTGGTCTTGAACCCTCATGATGGACGGGTACTCGTCATGTCAGGGCATGATAAAAACGGCGACGATACCAGCCTATGCCTGAAGGCCGAATACCCGGCCGCCAGCCTTTTTAAAATTGTTTCGGCCGCCGCCGCCTTGGAAGCGGCTGGTTATACGCCGGAGAAGACGCTCTACTTTAACGGCAGCCGCCACACCCTTTACAAGAAGCAACTGAAACAACAGCAGGGTCGCTATACCTCCGAAACTCAGTTCCGCAAAGCATTCGCGGTATCCAACAACTCGATCTTCGGCAAACTCGGGATTTATGCTCTCGGTCCGCAGGTCATAACTGAATATGCAGAAAAATTCTATTTCAATCGTCCGATACCGTTCGACCTGCCGGTCGAGGTCAGTCAAACCGAGGTGCCCAAAGATGAATACGGATTGGCCGAAATTGCGTCAGGTTTCAACAAACGGACACGCGTTTCTCCTTTGCATGCCGCTTTGCTGGCTTGTACCATCGTCAATCAAGGTGAAATGGTGGCGCCGTGGTTGATCGAGACGGTTACCGATGCGTCGAACTCGGTGCTCTACCAAGCCAAACGGCATACCCTCGATACGCCTGTCAATAAGAAAACAGCCGCCGATTTAAAACTGATGATGGAGGATGCCGCCGCTTACGGTACGGGGCGTAAAACATTTCGCAAATTGCGCCGCCGAAAAATTTTCAAGGACTTCGCCCTTGGTGTTAAAACCGGCACCATTAATGATGTAACCGACCAGTTCAAGTATGACTGGGCTACGGCTTTTGCATTGGCTCCAAACGGAAACGACGGCATCTGTATCGGCGTACTCGCGGTTCACGGCGAGAAGCTCGGTACTCGTGCAACGGAAATGGCCAGGGCCATCATCGATTACAATTTCAGATCTTGAATTGGTCGGAGGCCAAACTCATAAAACCGTTTATCTACAGGCGCAGCTTTCTTCGTCGCTTTCTGCCCGCCAGTCATTACAGGACACATAGTGGTGACACTCCGGGCAATAGAAATAATTCGGAAAACAGTTCTCACCGCACCGACGGCATTTGCGCCCCTCGTCGGGCTTCTGTCTGGATTTGATCTTCTTCAATCCCTTTTGGATCAAACGGTATTTTCGTCTTTCCTGGGCCAGCTGTTTGCGTCTTCTTTCATCCAGGCAGGCCAGTCGTTCGCAATAAGCACGCGTCGCCTGTTTAGGGGGCACATGAAAATCTTTTCCGCACACACGACAGGTTCTTTTGAGCATTTTAAATCACCATACTTGCCGGCAAAAGGTCACACCACGGAAACACGGAATGAGAGTCCGGTCCCAAGGTCATTATTGGTGCGTAGCAGATGCACCTCATTTGATGTAACGGGGCAAATACGGCTTGCTTGAGGAAGGAAGTTCTGCGGAACCAAGGTCGACCCAAGTAAGCCCGGAAACCAATATAAATGTTCGGTTCCTACCCTAATCATGTATTGCAGAATTGCAATAGAAAAATTTAACGTGTCTTGGCTTTGCTGGTTTATCATTTTAATATTGCAAGCTTTTTATAAAAATGGACGTTATTTTACGAACATTAATTCGGGGCCTCGGGTCTCAGATAATATCGGCGACTCTGGCCGCGAGCGACCACTCTGATCGCGAATAGAACTCTGCCATTTTGGACGCCGATGCATCCCGTTCGGCTGCCGGTGAAAAATCTCGGAATTTCCAGATATTCCTGCGATTTTACGCCTTGCCGGTCGGGCGTCTCAACGACCAAAATCACCAACTAATTTTTTCGCAAGCCCTAAGAACCGGTTGCGGTTCGGTTTATCGTAAAAAGCCCCGCACGCGCTTCGCATGCGGGGCTTTCAATACCTTCAAATGTCTGTAACGTTATTTTTTTATCCGACAATACCCCGTTTACTCAAATGTGTGCATTCCCTCATTTCAAGGGAGGGGGATTTCATGTTTTTCCCTATCGGCAAGCACAATTTCAACATAACCGGAATCATTTAGTCTACTATTTGGCCGGCACATAAGGAATTGGAACGCCCCACCACTCTCGATCGGTCGATTCCTGGGCAGTAAGTGCCGTCGGTTCCTTGAAGCCCCACATGCTGAATTTTGCGTGATCCCAATCCCGGTACATGGTGCTGTGTTCATAGAATTCAGACTCCTGGGCCATGTGCCCGCAACCCGCCAA
>JBDNAO010000502.1:0-14758 GCA_039768375.1 Desulfobacterales bacterium
ATCGGCGTCCGACTCCTGAATGTGGGCCGAGTCCAGCAACAGGTAGGCGCAGGCCGAGGTCGTTGCCCGCGTGCAGACCACGCGACCGTTGAACCCGTCTTTTACCAGCAACGGAATTCGTCCCGAGTGGTCGATGTGTGCGTGCGAGAGCACCACATTGGTGACGATCTGCGGATCGAAGGGCAGAACCCTGTTCTTGGCCTCGCTTTCTTTTCTGCGGCCTTGAAACATTCCGCAGTCGAGTATCACCCGATCTGCCGCGGTGGTCAACACGTGCATGGAACCGGTGACCTCCCGCACGGCTCCGTAAAATGTAATGTCCATTGTGGATTCCTTCCTGCCCTATCGGACATTCAGCAGCGACGGTTTTCGCGACCGGTTTCACTCCGGCTGACCGGTCGGGCGTTTACCATAGCCCACAATAACAGATTTGAAAAGGTATGCTTGATTCAGTGTGAAAATTCGTGTAAAATATAGACTTTAAAGGTATTTCCACCGTTTCCGAACAGTTTGAGTTTGCGGCATATCACAGGAGAAATTGGTATCATGACCGAACAGACAACCACTACGGGAACCGGCAACACCAGCAGGGAGCTGTCGGATCTCTTGATCAGTCTCGGTGTCACCCGGGATTTTCTGACACTCGTGGAATTATTGGATGCCCTGCCCGATATGCAGAAAACCCCTTACAACGTCACCCGCAGCCTCTATCAGGCGGTTTCCCAAGGTCGCGACATCGAAACCCTCGGCAAGCAATTGGAAGGCTTCTTCGGAGCCGCCAAAAAACCGGCCGGCAAACCGATGCCGGTGAAACTGCGGTTCAGCGCGACACTCAAATACCTAAACGGTATTCGGGAAGAGCAGGCCCTCTATCTGCGCAAGGCCGGAAGGGGGTATTACTATGGAGCGCTGTGGCCCTGGCACAAAGAAGCGGGTAAAATAACCGTGCATCTCGGCTACTGCGCCAACAAGATGAGCGACGCGGATGTCGAAAACTTTCAACGACTCATAAAATCCAGAATCCTGAACAACAAGGTTTTTGACGCCCTTTCCGACCGGGACGGGGGAATGGTGCAGGGCATCAGCCTGCCCTCTTTTTTACATATGGCCCAGTTCGAAAGGCTCACCTGCACCCTTGAAATCAGAGCGACCGGTGCGGTGGGCTATCTCCATCTGCTGGACGGGGATCTGATCGCCGCCGAGTCGGGCAGCATGAAAAACAAGGCGGCGGCCTATGAGATCATCAGCTGGGACAATTCGGAAATTGTCCTGCTGGATTCGGCCGGCCGCAACAAGAACGAGATCAATCAGCCGCTGATGGAAATTTTCACGGAAGCTCTCAGGCTGAGAAACGAAAAAAAAGGTAAAAACATGGTGGCACCGGCCGCGGCGGCATCGGTGCTCAACATCCGCTCCAACGACCGTTATAAGTCTCTACGAGAGGCGCAGCAAACATCGCAAAGCCGGCTGCCGAAAATTGTGGCTGCCGTGCTGCTGGCCCTTCTGCTGCTTGCGACGGTCGGCACCTACGGCACGCGTTATCTCAAAACGCGACAGCTTGCAAAAGAATACCAGGCCATCCTCGAACGGGTCGATGCCATCGAGGGCCCTGGCGACAAGAAAGTCCTGCTCCAGTATTTCATCGATTCCCATCCCGAAAGCGAATACCACGGCGCGGCGCGACAGAAGATTGGCGAGATCGATCAGGCAGTCGAACTGCAGAGCTATGAATTTGTAATCGCTGCAGTGGAGAAGCTTCCCATAGACGCCAATTACGAAGCCGCAGCCACAGCCTTATATGATCAGTATATCGAAAAATATCCCGACAGTCAGCACGCCACTTCAATTCAGCTGAAGCTTTCCGAGATACCGACTCTGATCGACAATGTCGATTACGCCCGCCTCAAGGATGTCGCCCGGCTCGATTCCAAAAATCGTATCGAGGCTTACCTCGGGTACCTGCTGAAACATCCCAATGGTCGGCACCGCACTCAGGTCGAGGCCTTGGTGGCCGATATGAGTGAAGAGTACTACGGGCACCTGGTGAAAACCATGCCGCAGTGCGACCAGGCCGCCAAGTGGGATAAATGTATTCTGCTTTGCGACAATTTTCTCAACTACTTCCCCAAAAATTACCGTACTGACGAAATCGAGAACTTGAAGGCCGTAATGGAGGACAAACGCGATGTCGCGGAATTGATGGAGACCGTACAACGGCTCGGGAACAAGTTTGAATCGGCCAAAAATGTTCTGACAGCCTACCTTGACGGAAATCCCGATTCGACCCAGGCAGCGCGAATCAGAGACAATATTGCCCGACTCGACCGCAACCTCAGAGAAAGCCGTGAATGGCAGACAGCGGCCGCCTACAGTCAGAACAGCCAGTACAGTCTGCCCGACAGAATCAATTACATCGGACAATACATTCGTTTGAATCCATCCGGAAGATTCGACAAAAGTGCCCGGCTGCTGCTGACCCAGCTCCAGAATGAAAACCGAACACTCTATCAAAACCGAATTGAAGAGCAACGCAAACGGCAGCAGGCGGAAATGGCGCAGGAAAGAAACCGGATTCAGGCCGAGAAAAGAAAAATCGCTGCTCAGATCCGTCGGTCCGGCACTCGATACGTCGTCAACGGCAACGACACATTTACCGACACCAAGACCGGCCTGACCTGGAGCCTGCTCGATTCGAACGCCGACCTCGGTGAATGCCAGGATTATAACGCCGCCCGCACCTATATCAGCTCGTTGGCCGCCGGTGGGTATCGCGACTGGCGCCTGCCTTTCGGCAACGAACTGGCCGAACTCTACAAAACGCCCCCCTATTTTCCTGGCCAGAGTGCTCGCTGGTACTGGACTTCGGAGGTATTTGCGAAGGGCTACAAAAAGGAAGCTCTGATCGTGACCTCGATCCGGGAAAAAGGTTTCAAACGACTTCACCACGATATTTACGCCTGCGGCGCGGTTCGTGCCGTACGGCCCTGAGCCATTCGCGACCCCTGCACGGCAACTGCTCCGTGAAGGGAAACGCGATAGCCGCTTAACGGTATCAATGCAGGCCGCGTAGCCGTTCCAGGCGGCCGGTTATTTCGGTAATGCGGATGCCGTATTTTTCATCCTTGACCAAAACCACCCCCCGGGCAATCAGCTTGTTGTTGGCCAGTATGTCCACCGGTTCGCCTTCCAGCCGAGATAGCGGCACCGCCGATCCGGGCCCTAATTGAAGCAGATCACGAATCGGCATTTTCGTCCGTCCGAGCTCGACCGTGACTTCCAGTGGAATGTCGAGGATGATGTCGAGGTGAGACCCGTCGCCCAGGCGTGAGACGTCCCGTTTTTCCGAATCGCTTGACCGGCTGCCACCGGTGGCTTCGCGCAACGTCTTTTCTTCGGTCGCGGCGGCTGGTTTTTGGGGTGGCGGTTCAGCGGTTGTCGGCGCCGCACTTTTTATGTTTTCCTTTTCCCCGCCGCCGGCAGCGGCCGCATTGCTGTCATGGGGTAAGGGCGCAACCGTCTCGGATGGACCATCCTCAGAAATGATCTTCTCTGCGGTTGGGTTGCTTTCGGACTTATTTTCCATACCCGGTCTCTTCTTCTCAACGGTTAAGATCAAGCACCACTCTGCCGCTCAACTGTCCTTTGAGTATCGTGTCGATCAGCTCGAAAATCGACAGAGCCGCCGTAAAGCCGGCGGTCCCGTAGATCATGCTTTCCTTCAGGCTGAGGGGCGACGGACGCGGAACAATCCAGCCGGACGGTACGCGGATGAACTCGGCAAAACCGCCGGAGGTGTTCATTCCAAGATCATAACCGGTGACGATCACCTCATCACCGGATTTAAATTGCGGGCTTCGGCTCTCCGTCACGCTTCCAGCGGCATCAATGCCTGGGGTGTGCGGAAAATTTTTGGTGACGCCCCGGTTGCCGGTGGCCGAAAGCGCATCTTTGTAGTTGAGTGATGAGTATCGGATCTTGATCAGAACATCCCCATCTGGTAGATCACCAATAGACTTGCGTGCAATACGGCGGGTAAATGTCTTGTCCCCTATTTCTTCGACGACCATTGCCTTGAAATCTGTAATTGTCACGATGATCTCCTCACTCACTAGTTTCTATTTTCCATCGTCCCCGTCTTGGTTGCACCCGTACTTCGTTCGGGTGCCGGCGGTGAATTTATTGCAAACTGCGATCATCGGTATCGGCGGGATTTTTCTTATCTTTGTAACGGATCGGCAGTTTGTTTTCTGTGGGCGGAATATTCAATAATTTAAAGAACCATACCGGTCCCCTCAGGTCAAGAACAACTTAAATTTTGTCACCACGAGACGGCATTATCCGACACATATAAAATTTGTTGACATTGTAATACAATATTTATACAATAATAACATGAAAAAAGACATCGTTTACAGTATTCGGATGAGTATCCTTGTCCGCGAAGCACTTAAGCGGGCTGCCAAGAAAGAAAGGCGCACGGTCGCGTCCCTATTGGACAAGATCATTCTCGATTACCTTGAAGCGCAGCGCTATCTGTTGCCTCACGAAACCGGTTCCGACCGCCGGGGTCATCAGAGAAGCAAGATTACCCTTCCGGCGACCACGACCATGGACATCGACGGGCACAGCGATTCATTTCCCTGTGTTATCACCGATATTGCCATGGGGGGTGTTTTTGTCACCTATCCAAAGGGATCGAAAATCAAAGAGGCCTTTCTGCGGGAACTGGATCGCTTCAACCTGTCTTTCAAGCTTCCCCAAACCGGTGAACAGCTCGACTTTCAATGTGACGCCCGCCGCATGGTGGAAGTGGACGGCGAGATCCAGGTCGGCGCGATTTTGAATGAACCCGCAGACACGGACCTGAACAAGCTGAAGAACTATCTGATTTAGTCCATCGACACCATGCGCTTGTCCTCGTGTTGAATCAAGACATCCTGCCCGGACGATTTTGCCCCATCTGAGGTGTGCGCGTCAAACCGGCAATTCTCGGTGAAAATAAAAAACCTATAGACTATGCCGGGTAACCGGATTATAGTTTTTTTCTCAAACCGGAAAAGATCTTGCGAAGTCGATCAGGTCCGGGAAGAACGCATGGAAATTGCGTTCGAGCTGTCCGTAATTTTTTCTGATTTCCCCGATTGAATCGTCAAGGGTGTTTTCACGATGGATGCGTTGGGCTATCCGGCCCAGAGTGATGTCGACGCCGCCCAGGGTCCGGTAGCAGTTCAGCCAGTTTTGCTGTACCATTCGCGGCAATACCGACTGCAGTCTGACAGGCAGAATGTCATGGTAGCGCTGCAGGGTCTCATAGACCCGCGTGATGAATTCGGAAAGGTCAGAGTCCGTGTAAACAGACCAGTTTTTGGACAGAAAGTGATCGTAACAGATATCCAGGATGACGCCGGCGTAACGGCGACAGCGTGGACTGAACAAGTTGCGGCTGGCCCGGCTCATTGCATGGCCGTCTGCAAAAGCGTCGACACGCCGGTGGAAAAGGACGCCGTTGGCGATTTGGGTGTCGAAAAGATCATCGACCGGGCCTTTGACAAAATCACCCATAATACTGCCGATCAAAAATTCATCCGAAGACTCGGCCAGATAGGCATGTGCGAGATAGTTCATTAATTTATTTTTTCGTGAGTCCTGAGGGCCTCCTCAGAACTGTTGCTCTTCGGTGGAGCCGGAAAGGGCACCCACCGATGTTTCTCCCTCGCTGACGGCATTCATTACGCGATCGAAATATCCGGTACCGACGAACTTCTGATGGGTGGTCGCCATGTAACCGTCCTCGGTTCCATGCCTGAACTCCTCCTGCTGGAAACGGGAGTAGGCGAGCATCCCTTCCTTACGGTAACTCAAGGCCAGGTCGAACATTCCCATGTTGAGGGCGTGGAAGCCGGCCAAGGTGACGAACTGAAATTTATAGCCCATGGCCGCCAGTTCCCGTTGGAATTTGGCGATGGTGGCTTCGTCCAGCTTGGCTTTCCAGTTGAATGAGGGCGAGCAGTTGTACGCCAGAAGTTTACCCGGATGCTCGGCATGGATTCCCTCGGCAAATCTGCGGGCCTGTTCGAGGTCGGGAGTCGAGGTCTCGCACCAGACCATATCGGCGTACGGGGCGTAAGCCCGTCCGCGCGCAATGGCGGCTTCCACACCGTTTTTAACGTAGAAAAACCCCTCGGCGGAGCGCGGCTGATCGAGGATGAACGACCTGTCCCGCTCGTCGATATCACTGGTTACCAGTCGGGCGGCATCGGCATCGGTGCGGGCAACCAGCACCGTCGGCACGCCGCAAATATCCGCCGCCAGCCGCGCGGCGATCAATTTGGTGATGAATTCCTGGGTCGGGACCAGAACCTTGCCGCCGAGGTGGCCGCATTTTTTGGCCGAAGCCAGCTGATCTTCGAAATGGACCCCTGCCGCGCCGGCCGCGATCATCATCTTCATCAGTTCGAAGGCATTCAGGGGCCCGCCGAAACCGGCCTCCGCATCGGCCACGATCGGCGCATACCAGTAAGGTCCTTTTTTGCGGCAGTCGAGTACCTGTATCTGATCGGCCCGGCGCAGCGCGTTGTTGATCCGCTGAACCACAGCCGGCACGCTGTTGGAGGGATAGAGGCTCTGATCGGGATACATTTCTCCGGCCAGATTGGCATCGGCCGCCACTTGCCAGCCGCTCAGATAGATTGCCTTCAAACCGGCCTCTATCTGCTGGACGGCCTGGTTACCGGTCAGCGCTCCGAGGGCGGGGACGTATTCTTCGGTGTTTAATAGGTACCAGAGCCTTTTGGCACCGACTTCGGCAAACGTGTGGCTGACGTTCAGTGTCCCGCGCAGCTTCAGCACTTCTTCCGGGGTGTACGGTCGGATGATTCCCTTCCAGCGGGGGTCTTTCTCCCAACTCTCTGCAAGATCGCTCACCTCGTCGGGAAATATCTCGTGGCAGGAAAGCCGATCACATAATTCGGCTGCGGTTTCTTCGACAGTTTTCATTTTTCCTCCTCATACGCGGTTAAAAGATCCATTTGTGAAAAAAATCATCGGCGATGGATCATCTTCCATGGGCTGAAAGCCGTCCTTGTCGCAGCGGCTACTTCCCTCCAACTATAGGCTTTAAGATAAAGATTTTGGACTGCGTTATCGGTCGTTGGCGTATTACAATACAGCCTTCTCCCTCTGGCCTTGCCCAAATCTTTATCTTAAAGCCTATATAACCCATTGCGAGGACCCATGCATTAAACCGATCAATCGATATAGTCGTAGGCCCTCAGGGTCAGAAATTCTTCCAGATCGTCGTTGGCGATGATTTCATCAAAGAGTCGGGCCGCCAGATCGTATCGGACCGTTTCGAAAAGTTTGTCACCGACCTCGGCCCTGATGTTCGCCATTTCTTCCTTTATGATCCTGCGGACCATTTCCAGATCGACCTTGCGTCCGTCGCTCAGAACTCCGCGCGGGTGATGGGCCCACTGCCAGACCTGGGTGCGGGAAATTTCGGCCGTGGCGGCGTCCTCCATCAAATTGTAGAGGGGAACACATCCCAACCCACTGAGCCAATTGGCCATGTACTGGATGCCGACGCTCACGTTGGTGCGCAGACCTTCTTCGGTAATCGTACCAGATGGCAGCCGCAAAAGGTCAGCCGCAGTGACATGCACGTCTTCGCGCAGCTTATCGATCTGATTCGGCGCCGGCATGGCCTTGTCGAACTCGTCGCGGGCAATCTGCACCAGGCCGGGATGGGCCACCCAGGTGCCGTCGTGGCCGTCGGTGGCCTCGCGGGTCTTGTCCTCGCGGACTCTTTGCAAGGCGGCCTGGTTTTGAGCCGGATCATTTTTGATTGGAATCTGGGCGGCCATACCGCCCATTGCATGAGCCCCACGGCGGTGGCAGGTCTTTATCGCCAGCAGCGAATAGGCGTGCATGCAGTGCCGCGTCATGGTGATCTGAGCCCGGTCCGGAAAGATATAGGCCGGGACATTCCGGAAGCGCTTGATAAAGCTGAAGATGTAATCCCAGCGGCCGCAGTTTAGACCGGCGGCGTGTTCCCGCAGTTCATACAGGATTTCGTCCATTTCGAAGGCCGCCAGGATGGTCTCGATCAGGACGGTGGCCTTGATGGTCCCCCGGGGGATATCGAGCTGTTGCTGGGCGTGGACGAAGACATCGTTCCACAGCCGCGCTTCCAGGTGACTCTCCATTTTGGGCAGGTAGAAATAGGGACCGCTGCCCTTCGACAGCTGCGTGCGGGCATTATGGAAGAAGAAAAGGCCGAAATCGAAGAGACTGCCCGAAACCGGCCGGCCGTCGACGAGGACGTGTTTTTCCACTAGATGCCAGCCCCGGGGACGCACGATGAGGGTGGCGATGCGATCGGCCAGGCGGTAGGATTTTCCTTCCGGACTCCGGAACTCGATGGAGCCGGCGACCGCGTCCCTGAGGTTGATCTGCCCCTGGATGGTGCCGTCCCAGGTTGGGGTATGGGAATCCTCGAAATCGGCCATATAAGTCGAGGCTCCGGAGTTGAGCGCGTTGATGACCATTTTGCGGTCGACCGGACCGGTGATTTCGATCCGGCGATTTTTCAAATCGCCGGGGACCGGTTCGATTTTCCAGTCACCTTCGCGGATAGGCCGTGTTTCCGGCAAGAAGTCCGGTAGTTTTCCAGCATTGATATCGGCCTGGACCTGCTGGCGACGGTCGAGCAGTTCTCTGCGGCGGGTGTCGAACTTGCGGGCCAGGCCTCCGACAAAGGCCAGAGCCTCCGGAGTGATAATCCGGGAGAACTCCGCGGACACGGGCCCTGTGACCTCGATTCCGGCGACGGCGTTTTGTGCGTTCATCTGAACCTCCCATTGTTGAAATTTGACTTATCCTTAGGTATTTTTTCACCAATGTAAAGACAATCTTGAGTGCATGCCGTTCATCAATCCGGCAATTCCCCCGGGCGGCAGATAGTGCGGTTGCCGATTTGTGGATTTTACCCGACGCTAAGAAATCCATTTTACCGGGCACCCTGATGCCTATCGGGTCGGAGAACACCTTCCGCTATCCTTCTCTTTGGAACGATTACGGCAGGCGGTGTTGCGACAGGTATGGCAGGACACTGATGATCTCGCCACCACGGATCGCCGCTTGGGCCTTTTGCCAGAATTCTATGTCGAAGAGATCGGAATGGTGTTCCATAAAAACCTCCAGTAAATCAGGTGCCAGGCCTAAAAAGCGCGGAAACTCTTCGGGGAAGACGTCGTTTTCATCGACAAAAAACCACGGGTCGCTCTCCAATTCATCTTCAGTTGTGCGCGGTGGGGGCAGTTTTCTGAAATGACAGTCGATCAGCGGACACAGTTCATCGTAGTCGTAGAAAACGACCCGCCGGTGGCGCGTTACCCCGAAATTTTTGAGCAGCATGTCACCCGGGAAAATATTGCTGACGGCCAGGTCCTTGATGGCTTTGCCGTAGTCGATGACCGCAGAGGCCGCTGCCGAGGGCTCGGCTTCGGGCAGGTAAACGTCCAGAGGGGTGACCCGCCGTTCCACATAGGCGTGCCGGAGAATGACCTCGTCCTGAACGACCTCCACCGTTTCGGCAGCTTCCCGCAGCAGCTCATCGAGCAGTTCGTCAGAAAACCAGCAACGGTCGAACTTCAGGTATTCGAAAGCATGGGCTTCGACCAGGCGGCCGGCGCGATCGTGTTTGAACACGAGATCGTATTTTTCCACCACAGCGCGACGCGTGGTGTTTTTCGGGTTGCGGAAACGGTCCCGGATCAATTTGATCACCAGATCATCCTGTGCCATGTTGAAGACGATCATGACCATGCCGCGCTGGCCCGGAGAAAATTCGAACTGTTCATTGGTGCACTCTAGAGTGTAACCGACGATGTCCCGGTAAAGTTCGGTCTTGCCGTGCTTGTTGTAGCCGATCGCGGTGTAGATCTCGGCTGTACGCTTGTGCGGGATGATACTCTTGAGAAAATGCACCAGATTGTAAGGCCGTTCGGTGCAGACGAGAAAATAGGAGCGCGTGAAGGAGAACAGAATGCTGAGACTGTCTTCGTCCAGGAGTACGGCATCGACAACGATGCCTCCCGGCGGGTGGTGCAGTGCGATCGCCAGCGGCAGGGTGTCGGATGCCATGACGATGCGGCCGACAAGATAGGCTTCTTTGTTGCGGAAGAAGAGGCTGCCGACCATATCGATCCGTTCGACAACGACATCCGCGCCCCGGGCCACGAGCTGAGATCGAATGCGGCGTGCGACCGCAGCCGCTTGACCGGCGGGATCCTTGAGCTTAGAGCCGAAACCGCAGTCTTCCATGATGGCGCGTATCGTATCGACAGGGTCAGCCTCCGGTGCATAGCTTTGGCCCAACTCCGAGATCGACGGCGTCGGTGGCGTGTCGAAATCGGAATCGACAAATTCGATGCGTGGGTCGACACCGACCGTGGAAAATATGCGCCGGGTGATGGAGTTGAAGAAGGTTTCCGCCAGTTCACGATCATCCTGGTGAAAAATACGCCCGGAGTAGACCGCTTTCATGCCGGCCCAGGTCAGTTTGTCTTTGACGCGCTCTCCAAGCAGCCGCCGGATGATGTCCTCAATCGTGTCCGCCGCCTGACGGTAAAGGTCCAACCTTTCGGCCGCATCGTCCTGCAGACCATGCCAGTCCCGGTTGAGGAACCGCTCCGCGGCGCGCCGGGTGATGTCCTTGAACGAGGAATGAAACGCGTTGAACCTTTCGAGGATCGCCTGTGCCCCTAAATTGGCCAGACGACTGTCGGAGAGAACTTGATTCATTACGATTCCCGTCAACAAGAGCCGTGTTTACCGCCACACCCGCAGTCGCATCCACACTCGGCGGCCGCGGCCATTGCACTGATGATTTCGCGACTCTCGGCCGGCTCAATTTTATCGACCCGCACCCTGAGATGGATCTCGGCAGTGTCATCGAAACCCACCTTGAAAAGTGGCCGGAGGTGCCCGAACGTCCGGGCCAGTTCGCCGGCCTGGATGCTGACCAAGACCACGTCTCCCGCCGACTTGTCGGCCAGGGCGTATTCGAGAGGCGTCAGGCCGACGGTTCCCAGCCCGTAGACGAATGTCATGAACTGCGGTGGGGCCGTGAGGTTCATATCGTTCGCAGAAGTCCCCGCTTCGATCGCCAGTGTGATTTTTTTCAGGTTGTCCACCGTCTGTGATGCCGCCGTTTTTTGCATGTGCATACCCCCTGAGTGAGATAAAATCGTGGCGTTTAATGTTCCAAAATAGGGCGGTTGCCCTGGTTTGGCAACCGTAAAAATTTTCATCGGGGATCCGGTAAAACCCTGGATGCAGCATCCACCGACCGGTTCGTGCGGTTACGAGCGGCAGGCCCTTCGCTGAAGACCAGCAAACACCGTAAGGACCCGTTTGCGGGTGACGGCCGGGGAGTCACTGTTGTCGATGACAAGTGTGGCATGTTTCTTTTTCTCTTCGATCGGCATCTGTGAACGGATGCGGGACAGGCCCTCGGCCGCGGTGAGCCGATCCCTGCGCATCAGACGCTTGAGCTGAACGGCCTCCGGGGTATACACCACAATCACTTCATCCAGGTCGCGGTCCATGCCCGCCTCGATCAGCAGCGGCACATCCAGAATCACGACGGCCTGCGGTTGGACCCTTTCGATTTCTTTGAGCCGCTGCTCGGTTTCCGCAATGACGTGCGGGTGGACGATACGATCGAGATGCGCCTTCTGCCGCGCGTCGTTGAAAATGATCGCGCCGAGCTTTTTACGGTCGATGTCGCCGTCCGGCAGCAGAACCTCCCTGCCGAAATGGGCCACTATCCGACCCCAGGCGGGCCGACCTGTTGCGACCACATCCCGGGCAATTTCGTCCGCATCGATGATCACGGCCCCGGCTTCGGCGAAAACGGCGGCAACCGTCGACTTCCCGGTCCCGATTCCGCCTGTCAGCCCCGCAACAATCATCGGCTCCTCCGATACTGTTCGGCACCGCCTCTGGCCGCCGCCAGTTTGATCGAAGAGGTAAATTTTAAGTTTCGGTGAAAAATTCGAATATTAACGATTCAGACCGAAAAGGACAACCCCTATTTGATCCGTCCGATTATACTTGACAGCGGGCGGGCATGTTTTTAGATAATCCGAGCAGGAGGGGTTTTTCTTTCTTATGGGCCTTGTCCGGAATGCAATTCTGTTCTTTTTTTATGTTTCCTTACTAAAACAAAACGCTCACCGGTCGAAGGAGGATCGACGATGCCGGAATTTATCTATCAGGAGATGTTTCCACTGGCTGAAGACACCACCGAATACCGACGCTTGACGTCCGATCATGTCGCCGCCGCGATTTTCGAAGGCAAGGAAATGCTGAAAATAACACCGGCCGGGTTGACGCTGCTGGCCGAAAAGGCTTTCGCCGATGTGGCCCACCGGCTGCGACCATCTCACATGACGCTGCTGGCAAAGATCCTTAAGGACCCCGAAGCGTCTGACAACGACCGCTACGTGGCTTTGGAGATGATTAAAAATGCTGTGATATCCGCCGACGGCATTTTTCCCATGTGTCAGGACACCGGCACCGCGGTCATCATCGGAAAAAAAGGGCAACAGGTCTGGTCCGGCGGCGATGATGAACGGGCCCTTTCGGAGGGGGTTTTCAACGCCTATACCCGCAATAACCTGCGCTACTCTCAGAACGCGCCGCTCAGCATGTACGAAGAGCAAAACACCGGCTGCAACCTGCCGGCCCAGATCGATCTTTACGCCGTTGCGGGAAAGGCTTACAAATTCCTGTTCATCGCCAAAGGCGGCGGTTCGGCCAACAAGACCTATCTCTACCAGGAAACCAAGGCGACGTTGACCCCGGATAAATTGGTCGAATTTCTGAGTGCCAAGATGAAGTCGCTCGGCACGGCCGCCTGTCCGCCATATCACCTGGCTTTCGTGGTCGGCGGGACCTCGGCGGAGGCCAATTTGAAGACCGTCAAGCTGGCCTCAGCCGGTTACCTGGATGGTCTGCCCACAGCCGGCAGTCCGGCCGGTCATGCCTTTCGTGACGTGGCCCTCGAGGCGCAGCTGCTGCACTTGTCGCGCGAGTTGGGCATCGGGGCCCAGTTCGGCGGCAAATACTTCTGCCATGACGTGCGCGTCGTTCGCCTGCCGCGGCACGGTGCCTCCTGTCCCATCGGCCTGGGGGTCAGCTGCAGCGCCGACCGCAACATCAAGGCCAAGATAACCGACGCGGGGATATTTCTCGAGCAGTTGGAGACAGACCCGGCGCAATACCTTCCGGAACCCGCCGCAGCGGTCTCCGATGCGGTGCGGATCGATCTGGACCGCCCCATGGACGAGATCCGGGCCGATTTGAGCCGCTATCCCGTGGCGACGCGGCTGCTTCTGACCGGCAGGATTGTGGTCGCCCGGGATATCGCGCATGCGCGGCTGAACGAACGGCTTCAAAAAGGGGAGGGGCTGCCGCAGTACGTGAAGGAGCGCATCATTTACTATGCCGGCCCGGCCAAGACGCCGCCGGGTCACGCATCGGGTTCCTTCGGGCCGACCACCGCCGGTCGCATGGATTCTTATGTGCCGGTGTTCCAGAAACAGGGGGCATCCATGGTGATGCTGGCCAAGGGCAATCGGTCCAAATCCGTGACGGAGGCCTGCAAGAAGTACGGTGGTTTCTATCTGGGTTCGATCGGGGGCCCTGCGGCCCGATTGGGCAAAGAGTGCATCACCGCCGTTGAAGTCCTGGCTTATCCCGAACTGGGTATGGAGGCCATTTACCAGATAACGGTCAAGGATTTTCCGGCCTTCATCATCGTGGACGACAAGGGGAACGATTTTTTCGAAAACCTACTGTAATGAATTAAAATTATATAATGACTTGTTTTCATAAACTATCACTTTACAAACCGTGAGCCATTGACCTAAAAACAAAATTTTGACTCAAATCCTCCTATTGACAAGCCTGGGCGCCATCATCGACCCGTAAGTCTTTTTCTACTATGAAATATACCAAGCACAAAGGAGCACCTTTATGACAAAGCAAATGAAGACGATCGACGGCAACACCGCCGCGGCGCATGTGGCGTATGCCATGAGCGATGTGGCAACGATCTATCCAATAACCCCCTCCTCGCCGATCGGTGAGATCGCCGATGAGTGGGCTGCCGCCGGCCGTAAGAACATTTTCGATCAGAGCATGACGGTGCGGCAGATGCAATCTGAAGCCGGGGCCGCGGCGGCCGTTCACGGCAGCCTGGCTGCCGGTGCACTGACCAGTACCTTCACGGCTTCGCAGGGGCTGCTGCTGATGATTCCCAACATGTACAAGATGTCCGGCGAGTTGCTGCCGGGTGTCATGCACGTGACCGCGCGGGCCATTGCCGCCCACGCCCTGTCCATTTTCGGCGATCACCAGGACGTCATGGCGGTTCGCCAGACCGGCTTTGCCCTGCTGGCGTCGGCATCGGTGCAGGAGATCATAGACCTCGGGTTGGTGGCTCACCTGGCGGCCATCGAGGCCAGCGTTCCTTTTCTACACTTCTTTGACGGATTCCGCACGTCTCACGAAATCCAGAAAATCGAACTGATCGACTACGAGGACATGGCCCGCCTGGTCGACCGAGAGGCGGTGGCGCGGTTTCGGGCGCGGGGCACCAATCCGGAAAGACCTGAGCTGAGAGGCACCGCCCAGAATCCGGACATCTATTTCCAGGGCAGAGAAGCCGCCAATTCCTACTATCTCAAGC
>JBDNAO010000503.1:0-3433 GCA_039768375.1 Desulfobacterales bacterium
AGCCCCACATTGAGCGGGAATAACTCAGTGGTAGAGTGCGACCTTGCCAAGGTCGAAGTCGCGGGTTCAAATCCCGTTTCCCGCTCCATTTTTTTTTAGGCGGCATAGCCAAGTGGTAAGGCAGAGGTCTGCAAAACCTCCATTCTCCGGTTCGAATCCGGATGCCGCCTCCAATTTATTTAGATACTTAAAGGGAGCCGCAAGGCTCCTTTATATTTTGTGCCCATCCACGGTTTCATCCCAATTCCCATTAAATTCATCGATATTTGACCTTCTCTCCATTGGTAGCCGTCCAGAATATCCTAAAGGATTGTTTCTCAAAAAGGGTAGGGCGTGAGATCGCCACTTTGTAAAACGTAGAAAATGGTTGCGGATAGGTTGCAGAATGGGGTAGAATTTTTGCCATCTTGCATGTATCAGGTATCGACATTACTGAGCGTAACGTCTATTTAGTTTCCGTCCATAAATGGCCCTTTTCCGCAATTTCAGCGTCAATCACGCTAAAGACGTGACAGGTCTACGGAATCGCTTGTACGACATACATAAGTATGCCTCCGCGCAATTCCTTGATTTCCTTGAACTTGCGAAAAATTGCACATTTCTGGATCGGAAACTTATCAGTACCTTCATAATACCGCGGATGGGCACTATTTAAGAGACTGTAAAACCGCTCGTCTCCGGTTCGAATCCGGATGCCGACTCAATTGTTTCATGGCTCTCAACCGGCATAAAGATTGACCGGCTATAGTTTCCCACTGCGGTTGCCCGGCGTTCAATAGGCTTTAAGATAATGGTTTTGGCAAGGCCAGAGGGAGAAGGCTGTATTTTAATACGCCGACGACCGATAACACAGCCCAAAACCGTTATCTTAAAGCCTATAACGACAGCAATGCAATGAAAGGCGGCAGGATGTGGTCGAAGTTAGCGATCGGAACATTGTTTATCGGCGTTATTTTGTTGGGATACCATGTTTTGGGCGGTGTCTTGGGTTTGGGCTACGCGGATCAAGTCAAGTTTGCGCCTCAAAGCCCGATCGGTTTTTTGGGACCCGAACGGTTTGAATGGATCAACAGCCTTCCTACCGAGATGGTACAGAAGATCGCCCTTTTTATCGCTCAGACGCCTCTCTACGCATTGATATTCGGTATGAGCCTGCTTTTTTTCATTATTCACTTCATCGTACCTGACAAAGATTAAACTGTTACTTTCACAATCGTTGCCGTCCTACCGACTGTCCATCACCGGTGAAGTTGTTCTGGGGGTAGACCGCCAGCGGCTCGCGTGCACATCACCGGTTTTTGAATTCATCCCTGAATAAACACCGGGCCGGATCAAAAAGCAAAAAGTCGCTCCTGGATTTCTATCGAGAGACACCGGGTTTCCATGACAAACGGCTTCCCTCTCGTCCGCCCTACCACGACCGTGTCGGGTGAAAGGCCCCAGTGAACCTGTGCTCAATCACCCAGCAGTCTATTTTACTGCCGACCGAACACGCGCCATAAAATTTTATAAACGATACATATTATAGTACAAACGATGATTACTGCTTGTTGGTATGTCTTTTGTATAATCCGTCTGAATCTTCCAGTAAATTCCAATATCCGAGGAGGAGCAGATGAGCAGACAGCAAAAGGCAGGCACGGACCTCAGGCAAAAATCTCGACCGGCCGTTATCATCCGCACGACTCTTTACGAATTGATCGAGACGGTCATCGATACCGTCGGTCCCGAAGAAAAACAATCGGTTACGCCGGTGATGCTCGAATTACTCGGGGCTTTTTGCCCCACCGTGAACGTGGTCGATGCCTGATTCCCGACGAATAGCCTCAGGACCGTCGCAAGGAATAATGGTTGCGATACCTTGCGAGATTCCAAATGAGCGCTGCGGCCTCTCTAGCGTAATGGAATCACCAGCGCCAGGTTTTCCAATTGAATTCGGACCGTTTGCGAGCGGCGGCCGTGCTGTCGATGCCGTTATAATATATAAAAACAAATGGTTAAAGGGATATTAAAGCACTGGATGATGAATGGTGCAGTATCTTTTAACCGATAACCAATCCTTGGACCTAAAGGTTTCGGCTTTAACGCTGGAGGGCGATTGAGTGGTTAAAGTAATGAATCGGTACTACTGGTTAATCTTAAGAAACTTTGCAATTTTCAATTCCGCCAGGGGAGCACTGGACCACTTGCTGACCCTGATCCATCCCCTCCGGCGTTCTTCGTTTTCCCTTCTGTCATTTTCGCTCCTTCTTTCCAGACCTTTAAAGAAGAATCGTTGAATCTGCATTCTCCGGCGCCTTTCCTTGCCTGAACGTCTTTCCAGGAATGCTCGATCGATGGTGACCATGTGAGGCCTCCTACAGTTGAAGGTCAAGTAATCCAGATTGCTGAAATTCGCCGATTTTATTTTTCATAATGTTAAAGTTAATCATCATATTATCCGAAGTCGACTTCGCACTCGATCAGGGTAACACGTAAAAACAGGATTATCGATTGACAACCCGGCACATGATTCCTTTTGTCTGCAATTCGAGAGCTTGTTTATCAGCTTGGCTTTTCCGCGTAAAAGCGCCGACCAAAAGTCGATAGCCGTGGTCGTCGTATTTGACAGTATAGGCTGAAAAACCGAGGGTTTCAAGTCGATTCCTCATCTCGAGCGTCAACTCCCGCGTTTTGTACTCACGGATGAGGTTTGCAAATCGCGTTCTCTTGACAATTGCATCCGATAGTTTGAGCTCCTTTTTGGCTTGCAGTGCCTTTTCCACAGATGAATATTGGCCGGTTAAAACACGCCACCAGGAACCGCCGTGATTCTTAAGAAATACATTCACGATGAAAGGGTCTAGACCCATTTTGCGAAAATCGGCCGCGGCATTTTGGGCGTTTTTGAGGGACCGGCAGCTGGAGAGCTGAAGCGAATACGGAAGGGAAGGGGTCTGCTTGGAAATGGCGACCGATTTCGAGGCCGATATCGGTGTTGGCGCTTCCCGCTCCTGAGGTTGACCACCAGAAGGTGGACCTGTGTCAGCCGTCCAATTCGACGCGGTCACGATTTCTGGAGAGACGGCGACGCGATCGAGCACCGCACTCACGAATGCTGCTTCCCGAAGGGGATCGGCAGACGGTGCAGCCGTATCGGCAGTTGGGGCCGAAGCGGAGGAAAATGACGCAGAGGCGTCGGCTTCGCTCATCAGTCTGCTGATGAGTGCCGATTCCTGCCACGGGCCGGTAAACGATAAGGGCACGGAGGACAGCGGCAGTTTGTCGGCCGTTGAATTGTACTGTGAAGCCGGTTTGGCAGGTGCCATACCGCTGGTCATCGGCACAGGCGTTTGTGGCGTGGATAGAGCGGTTTCATCCAATGAGCCGGACCGGGGGGGCACAATTTTCTTGATGACGACGAAAGAAAAGGCGGTGGCCGGTAACGCCGGCA
>JBDNAO010000504.1:0-3916 GCA_039768375.1 Desulfobacterales bacterium
ATCTCGAAAGTGGTGCGCGTGTAGTAATCGAGCCCCCTGACCAGGCGTTTGTCGGTCAAGTAGACAATCCCGAGCCGGCCGAGTGCCGTCTGTACGGTCTCGAAGTCCTCGCGGCAGTCGATGCAAAGGTGATCGAGGATCGATGGGGCGTCTGTTAAAGCCTCGCGGCAGGAGGGCACCTTGCAGTCGAGTACTCTCAAGGGGTTGCGTTCGCGCCGGCGGCGACAATCGGCACAGAGGCGGTCGCCGAGTTTGACCAGGAATTCGGCCAGGGCCAGGCGGTAGTTCGGTCGACATTCCGGGCAGCCGAGGGAATTGATGTGCGCCTGGACATCGGTTACGTCAAGCCGGGTCAGAAGTGTCATCAAAATAAAAATCAGCTGTACGTCGATCAGCGGGGATGCCACACCGAACACCTCGGCATTGATCTGGTAAAACTGCCGGTAGCGGCCCTTCTGGGGCCTCTCGCGGCGAAACATGGGGCCGATGGTGTAAAACTTCTGCACAGAATCGACGGCATACATGCGGTGCTGAATGTAGGCGCGCACGATCGAGGCCGTAGCCTCCGGGCGCAGGGTGATCAGGTCGCCCTTGCGGTCGGGAAAGGTGTACATCTCCTTTTCGACGATATCGGTGTCTTCGCCAATGCTGCGCGCAAACAATTCCGTGCGCTCAATGACCGGGATACGGATTTCTTTGAACCCAAAATCTTCAAACAGCGCACAGGCCGTACGTTCGATCTTCTGCCAGATCTCGATCTCTCCCGGAAGTATGTCTTTGAACCCTCGAATCAGCTGAATCATCACGTCTCGAATATTGGTGTATTTTGATAAATAAACTGTGATTCATATCTTAGAGCCCACCAGTTCGTCAACAATTAAGGGTCGCGGCAAGAAATATTTGTGTAAGATTACGCCGGATTTTGGTACGTCTGCAAAGCGCACTCGCCGGCGCATCAGGAAATGTGCGAATGGATGTAACGCGCCGGATAGGCCGTCAGACGGGCCAAAAGACAAGCAAAATGGTCAATTGTTTCTTGCCGCGGCCCTGCTGTCCAGTCGTCACTCAGAAATTGTACTTGACAAGCTGCCTAAAAGATTGAAGAAATTCGTCAAAGCAATTGGCAGCCGGTGATAGTAAAGAGCCCAGGGCAAAAGGACCAGGCTTTGGTCTCAGCCCAGAGGGATGAGCTTGAATCCCGATGGCGTTGTGGAGTGATGGAATAGTGGAATAAAGGGATGTAAACGAATAAATGCCTTTGATTGATTGAGACAATCCATCTGGAGAAACCCTATTCCGCTGAACCCAATCTTCCAATATTCCAGTTCTCCAATTTTACAGTAAGTTCTTACGGCAAAGCCGGTTATCTATGATCTGGCCCAAGGGATCATGTTTTCTAATATTATATCAACTATATTGACTTCGGAGGACGAACAGTATGCGGTCTGATATCCTCAAAAAAGCGGTTGAAACCCTGCCCCATAGGGCTTTGCTCATGTCGGCCGGACTCAAAAAAGAAGATTTCGAAGGCCACAAGCCTTTTATTGGTGTGGCCAACAGCTACAACGACATCATCCCGGGCCACATTCATCTGAACGAACTCACCCAGGAGGTTAAAAGGGGCATCCGGGATGCCGGTGGCGTGCCCTTCGTGTGGGGAGTACCGGGGGTTTGCGACGGTGTCGCCATGTTCGCCGAAATGCGGCTGAGCCTGCCCAGCCGGGAACACATAGCGGACAATGTCGAAATCATGGTTCTGTCCCACTCCCTGGATGGCTGGGTCGGGGTCACTAACTGCGATAAGATCACCCCCGGCATGCTGATGGCCGCCGGCCGTCTGAACCTCCCGGCCATCCTTCTCACCGGCGGTCCGATGAAGGCCAACATCATCGACGGTAAAAAACACCACCCCATAATGGGTTTCGGCCTGGTGGGACAGGTCAAGGCCGGCAAGATCACCGCCGAGCAGGCTGAAGCACTATTGCCCTGCTTGGCCTGCGGCGCCGGGTCCTGCGTCGGTCTTTACACCGCCAACACCATGGCGGTGGTCACCGAAGTGCTGGGCATGTCGCTGACCCGGTGCGCCACGACCCTGGCCGCCGATCCTCTTAAAAAGCAACAGGCATACGCAACCGGCCGGCAAATCGTAGAACTGGTCAAGCGCGGTACCGCGCCCCGCGACATCATGACACCGGCGGCTTTCGAGAATGCGATCCGGGTCGATATGGCCATGGGAGGGTCCACCAACACGGTTTTGCACATACCGGCTGTCGCCTGGGAAGCCGGTATCGACATCGACGTTGAGATGTTCGACCGCATCTCACGCGAAACCCCGCACCTGTGTTCCATCATCCCGGCCGGACCGGACGAAATGGCGGACATCGACGAGGCGGGCGGCATTCCAGCCGTGCTGAACCGGTTGAAGGATTTGATCAAAGACGGCGCGACCGTAGGCGGCAACCGCATGACCGAGGTGGCGGCAGGGGGTGAAATTCGAAATGCAGACGTCATTAGAAGTATCTCCGATGCCTACCATCCCGAAGGCGGCATTGCCGTTCTTAAAGGCAACATCGCCCACAGCGCGATCATCAAGCAGACGGCGGTCGAACCCGAAATGCGGGTTCACGCCGGCCCGGCCAAGGTTTTCACCACCGAAAAGGACCTGTTGGACGCCATCGAGGCCAAGCACATCGCCGAGGGCGATGTGGTGGTGCTGCCGTTCCAGGGCCCTGCCGGGGCACCGGGAATGCCCGAGATGCTGACCCCGACCGATGCGATTAAGGGTGCGGGTTACAAGAGGGTAGCGCTGATCACCGATGGCCGGTTTTCGGGTGCCACCACCGGTCCCTGTATCGGGCACGTGGAAATGGAGGCTTTTAACGGCGGTCCGATCGGCGCCATTAAAAACGGTGATATCATCGACATCGACATTCCCGGCCGGAAGCTGAATGTCCAGCTGGAAGAAAACCAGATAAAGCACCGGCTCTCCGAAGCAAAGCCGCCCGGCCGTCAGCTGACGTCACTGCTAGCCCGCTTCCGCGGGGCATACGCAGGGATCAATTGTTACGGTAAAAAGCCCTGAACCTTCGTCACAATGACCAAAATTCAAACTGCCAAACCTATTTGGGTCATTGGATATTGAATTTTGGGATTTCATTGGAATTTGGTGCTTGGAATTTGAGATTTCTGAGTACTTAACTATCTGGGATGTTGCCTATAGTACCGTTAACTTTCATTTGAGGTGTCCAGGTGTCAGGTGGCAGCAAGCCCCAATCCTGAAGCCCGAAAACTGAAACCTCAAACACTGATCTGACCGGGGTCGAAAGATGCCGTTTCTGGATGGGCACTGCTATATTCTGTGCAGCTCCAACGGCGGCTTCAGTTCCGCGTTGGCCTTTTGCAGTTGGGATTCACCGGAGATCACGGCAACACTGTCCGAATAACGGCCCGGATCGAAGTACTTTTCGGCTGTTTCCCGCACTTGCCGGCGGTTCAAGTGCAGCAGGGCCTGTTTGAACTGCTGCCGCGCCTCATCCGTGAGCCCGATGATCTTGCGGTAAAACGCTTTACGGGCGGCCGGCCCGGGTGGGTCCGGTTTATCGATTTCGGAGCACATCTGTAACACGGCTTCGTCGATATCCGTTTCCTTGTACGCATCGGAGCGCACAAACACGGCGGCATTTTCGTAAACCTTCAAGGTTGCGCTGACGTGCGGGTCGCGGTAGGAAGCGAAGCAGAACAAACCGTCCTCCGGATTGTACAACGAAAACCCGCCATAGGCGCCACCCTTTTCCCGTATTTCACGGTGCAGGTAGAGCGAGCGCAGCAGTTTACTGATGACCGCCAGCGCCGGCGCATCCGGGTGTTCCATGCGGACGGTTTCAAAGGCCTGGGCCACGAAGGATACCGCCGAAGA
>JBDNAO010000093.1:0-3156 GCA_039768375.1 Desulfobacterales bacterium
GCGTAGACTCGCTCACCCCACTCTTTCTTCACAAAGGGTGCCATGTTGCGGCCGGTACCGTGCTCGGCCTTCAACGAGCCGTCGTATTTGTCTACCACCATCGTGACGATATCGTCCATGAAAGCCTTGTATTTCGAGATTTCTCCGGCGTCGGCGAAGTCGAGCGTCAGCACGAAGTGAACGTTGCCGTCGAAGACGTGCCCCCAGATGATGGTGTCTTCGTAGTCGTAGCGTTTGAAGTGTTCCTGCAGCTCGAGCAGACAATCCCTGAGGTGTTCGATCGGTACGGCGATGTCCTCGATGATGACCGTCGTCCCTTTCTGGCGGCCAATGCAGGCGGATGGGAAAAGACCCTTGCGGATGTTCCACAGGGCTGCCGCCTGATCGGGATCGGTCGAGAACTCGAATTCGCGGGCCATGGCGAAATCGTCAAATTTTGAAGTGATCTCTTCTATCTGCCGTTGCAGGTTATCAGCATCGGCAGCGGCGGTTTCAACCAATAGGGCTGTAACGGATTCTTCCAGGGTCTTGATATAGGGTGGCATGCCGGGCTTGTCTTCCACCGAACGGAGGGCTGCCCGGTCCATCAGTTCGGCGGCACTCACGCGGCATTCTTTCAACAGCCAGACCGCCTCACAGGCCCTGGCGATGTCCGGAAAGAGCATCAATGCGGTTGCCTTGTGGGTCGGTTCGTTGAGCGTGCGGAAGGTGACCTCGGTGATAAACCCCAGCGTTCCTTCCGCTCCGATCATCAGGTGCTGGATCATGTCGATCGGGTCGTCGTAATTGATCAGGGCGTTGACGCTGTATCCGGTGGTGTTCTTGATCTGATACTTCCGCCGGATACGCGCCACGGTTTCCGGGTCGGCCTTGAGGTCTCGGGCGATGGCGGTCACCCGTTCGATAATGTCCGTACGGGTTTTCATAAACGCGTTGCGGCTCTCCTCGTCGCGTGTGTCGAGGAGCGTGCCGTCCGAGAAAATGATGCGCATACCCGTAACCGTGCCCATGCTGTTGTCTTCGACACCGCTGGCCATTCCGCAGGCATTGTTGGAAACGATACCGCCGATCTTGGCCGAGTTGACTGAAGCCGGGTCCGGCCCGATCTTCTTGCCGTATTGGGCCAGGTAACCATTTGCTTCGGCACCCAGAATGCCCGCGCCAAGGGTAATTTTATCGAGTTCCGGGCTGATGTGATAATCGCGCCACCCCTCGGATCCCAGTACCATCAGGACCGAATCGCTCACGGCCTGGCCGGAGAGGCTGGTGCCCGCGGCCCTGAAAGTGACGGCGATTTGAAGCGCGCGGCAGGCCGCCAACACGGCCGTGACTTCGGCTTCGGTTTCGACCTTGACGATGATTTTCGGGATCAGGCGATAGAAGCTGGCATCGGTTCCGTAGGCCAGGGTTCGGATTGGGTCGGCAATCAACCGGTTTGGCGGAATGACAGCGGATAAGCGTTCATTTAAAGATGCGTAAGGTTCGGTGAGCATCAACGTCTCCTGTGCGGGTGGTTTGAAATTCAGGTGTTTCGTCTATATACGGTTTTCGTATCGATCACACGCTTTCTTGTCAAGTTTGTTCGTGAACAATAGATGTCGTTTATACGGCATTTGACATCCCCACGCCATTCGGATATACAAGGAAGGTTTTAAAATTGTTTTTAATCATTATTTTACATTTACATTAAATGGATTGCGTGCATTTATTGGGAATTACATTTGGGATAAATGGTGCTGTCACCGCATACTGTTTGCTATACGGCCGGACTGATCCCGAAATCACCTCCTGACATCTGTACACTGGTATCCTCGAGAAAGGAGCACCATTATAATGGCTGAGGGCAGAATCAAATGGTACAGTGAGGATAAAGGGTACGGTTTTATCGAAGCCGAAGACGGAAACGAGATCTTTTTTCACAAATCGAATGTCGATTTCGAAGGACACTTCGGATTACGGAAGTCTGATCGCGTCTCATTTGAAGTTGAACTGACCCCGCGTGGTCAGAAGGCATTGAATGTCAAAGCACTCTAAACCCTACTGACACATCCGATGCATCAGTGGACGCTCATTCAACACCTGTGTTTGTCCGAGGATAAACCGGCGGCCGCGACCGCAACCCGATCGCACCATAGTTTTCGCATCTCAGGCGGAATATTTTAGCCCGACGGATCAAACGCAGCCCCGTAGCAGGTGTTCAACCGATCTTTGAGGCAGAGTCAAACGGCGGCTCTGCCTGTTTTGTTGGAAGGCATGAACCATGACCGCAGCACTGACAAACGACAACGTGAGAAATATTGCCATCATCGCCCACGTCGACCACGGTAAGACCACTCTGGTCGATGCCATTTTCCGGCAGAGCGGTCTTTTCAGGGACAATCAGACAGTCGACGATCGTCTCATGGACACGATGGATCTGGAGCGGGAGCGCGGTATTACCATCGCGGCCAAGAACTGCTCTGTAAGATGGCAGAATGTTCGGATCAATATCATCGACACGCCCGGGCATGCGGATTTCGGTGGTGAAGTCGAAAGGGCCCTGTCCATGGCCGACGGTGCCATTCTGCTTGTCGACGCCTCCGAAGGCCCGTTGCCGCAGACCCGCTTCGTCCTGAAAAAGGCCCTTGAAGCCGGCCTGAAAATCATCGTGGTCATCAATAAAATCGATCGGCAGGACGCCAGACCCGACGAGGTCTTGGATGAAATCTACGATCTCTTGATCGACCTGAACGCCACCGACGAGCAACTCGAATTCCCCCTGCTCTACGCCATCGGCCGTGAGGGCATTGCCCAGAAGAGCCTGGATGAAAAGGGAAAAAACCTGCACGAGCTTTTGGACACGGTCCTGACGGCGATTCCCGGTCCGTCCCACAACCCTGCGGCACCGTTTCAGATGCGGGTGTCGGACCTCGGCTATTCGGATTATCTGGGCCGGCTGGCGGTCGGCAAGATCTTCAACGGCACGGCGCGTTCACGGGACAGTCTGGTGTGCATCGGTAAGTCCGGCGAAAGCGCGCCGCTCAAGGTCTCCAAGCTCCAGGTTTTCGAGGGCATGAAGCTGCGGGATGTCGATGAGGTTAAAGCCGGTGATATCGTGGTTCTGGCCGGTATCGAGGAGGTCAAGATCGGCGATACGATCTGCAATCTCGATGCGCC
>JBDNAO010000505.1:0-2690 GCA_039768375.1 Desulfobacterales bacterium
CGATCAGCAATTCGAGAAAAGCCTCGAAAACACGGCCGCTGTTGAGCATCATCCGGGCCAGATCATATGCACCGCCCTCGGTGACGAGACGTTGAAGCGCGGCCTTGTCGAGCTTTGTCGGATCACGGGTTTCAACGGCTTCGCATAGTTGAGACAGCGTGACGCCTCCGGTCCAGCGGTACTGATTGTCCAGAATCACGGTCGGCACGGAGCGCACCCGATCCTCTCCGGCCGCATCCTTGAAAAGGACGCCGTCGATGATTCTCATTCGGAGCCCGTCGACTGCAAACGGCAGCGGGAGCAGGCGACGCACCACATCGGGGCAGAACTTGCACAACGGCGCAACGTAGACCGAAACCGATGCCGGCGGCTGAACGTCCAGCAGCCGGCCGACGATCGATTCCGGTAAATCGGTCTTGCCTGCGTTCAGAAAGGCAAGGGCTTTGATAAAAGGTGCCAGTTCATTGTGCGACGGGACGCCACAAAACGACAAACCCGGACCGACTAAGATTGCCGGCAAACTTTCGGCGGTCGCCTCTTCGCGACGAATTTTTATCTGCGGCACGAGACGGAGGAGAAGATCGCAGAATCCCTCGATGTCCCGGCTGTGTGGATCATCCGTCAGCCGCATTCCGATGGTGACCTCGCGGGTGAAGATTTCGTTCAGTGACCGTATCTGCGCTTCTTCGGCGGGTGTCATCCGGACCGGTTTTCTTCTCCTTTTTCGACTGTCGCGAAACGTTTCATTGCAAGGGCCGCCGCATTCGGCGCGCCGATCGAACTTTACAGTACAAATAGTTTTTAAAAAAGTATATCATACAGGCCTATAAACGTAAACCGGCGGCATTCGCGGCCGGCGGTTCTCGGTGAACCTTTATGTCGAGAATGAATTTGCACCACACTCAACACCGACCAGACGACGGAGTCTCCTGATATGTCTGCTTCCAAATTGACCGACCTGCCGGAAGCCGTTTCGAGTCTAGTGCCCGATGGCAGTGCCGTCGCCTTGGGGACTGCGCAGGAAACCCTCATCCCCTTCGCCGCCGGTCACGAAATCATCCGCCAGCGCAAACGTGGCCTGACGCTCATCGGCCCGATTTCGGACATCCTGTTCGACCAGATCATCGGCGCCGGGTGCGTGAGCAGGGTCAGGGCCGCCTGGGTTGGCAACGTCATTACCGGCTCTGGCTACAATTTCAGGCGAGCGGTCGAGTCCGGACACATAACTGTGGAAGACCACTCGATCCTGACTCTGACAACAGCGCTAACCGCCGGGAAAATGGGCATACCGTTCATGCCGACCGGCACGGCGCTCGGCAGCGATCTTTATCAAACCAATCCGGACCTGAAAACCATGGTGTGTCCGTTTACCGGCCGGAAACTCACGGCGGTGCGGGCCATTCAGCCGGATGTCACCATCATTCATGCCCAGCGCTGCGATGAATACGGCAATGCCCACGTTTGGGGCAACATGGGTGTAACCCGTGAAGCCTGCCTGGCCGGCCGGTCGGTGATCGTTACGGCCGAGGAGATTGTCGCACCGGAGGTTATCAATAGCGACCCGAACCGGGTCGTGACGCCCGGATTTCGCGTCACCGCTGTTGTTCATGCCCCATGGGGTGCCCATCCTTCGCCGGCACCGGGCCATTACAACCGGGACCACCGAGCGTTCCTCGAATACCGCGACGCCAGCCGAACCGAAGAAGCCTTCCGGCGCTGGTTGAAAAAATGGGTGGATGATGTCCGTATTATAGATGAATACCAGAGTTTGTTGGGGGAAGACCGGTTGAGGGAACTGGCCCTGAAACAGCACCTGTTCTCCGCGCCGGTTGATTACGGGTATTAAAAAAGGTGTAAGGTGAAAGGCAAAAGGCGAAAGGCGGAAGGAAATAGGTACGAAGATTAAGGTAAAAGGTAAAAGGTGCAAGGTATAGGGTATAAAATATAGGGGATAGGTTATAAGGAATAGGGTCCAAGGTGCATGGGTAATGCTTTGGCTGGTGAAAATAAGTATATGGAGGCAAAAAGCTTTTAACTTGATAACTCCCTGTAGCTCGCTACAGGGTCACCACAGATTCCCTCTCCCTGGGGAGAGGGTTAGGGTGAGGGCATAAAATCAAACAGCTTTGATGCCCTGCAGCTTGCTGTAGGGAGATTCATTTTAAAACCTAAAACCGGTCACTTAAAAAACCCGGAGACCCTGCTAAAAATTTGGAACTGAAATGAAAAATGGGCAAGAACCGCCGTTCGCTTACACCCCGGCTGAACTGATGGTGACGGCCGCCGCACGGGAAATTGCGGACGGTGAGGTCGTTTTTGTCGGCATGCGGCTGCCGCTGCTCGGTTTTCTGCTGGCCAAGAGCACCCATGCACCGAATGCGGTCGGCATTTATGAATTGGGGATCATCAGGGATTTACCGGCTCCCGCCCCAATTCTTACCATGGGCGATCTACCGAACCTGTTTCGTGCCCAGTGCTGCACCGATTCGGCCGATGTCATGGGGCTGCTCCAGCAGGGACTGGTCGATGCCAGTTTTATCGGCGGCGCCCAGTTGGATCGTTTCGGCAATCTGAACACCAGCTACATCGGTCCGGTTTCTGAAATGCAGACCCGGTTGCCGGGCAGCGGCGGCGCCTGTGACCTGGCCAGTCTATCCCGGCGACACATCATCATCATGGCCCACCAAAAG
>JBDNAO010000094.1:0-2815 GCA_039768375.1 Desulfobacterales bacterium
GACGAAAATTTGCATTCGACATCTTCTATTCAGGACAGCCCAAGCCGTTTAAGCACCTCTTTTGTTGGGATGCCATTTTCCGTCCAGCCCCGGACTTTGTAAAATTCATTTAGCATCTCATCCAAGTGACATACCAGACCTTTGGCCGGACCTGTGGGAGCCGGCGTCTTGGTGAGTCGTTCGGGAAGGCTGTCATCCTTGCGTGAAAAGCCGGCTTTGGTCAAAAAAAGACGCTCGGCATTGATGATGCGCTCTCCGGCCTGCATGAGCTCTTGAAGTGTATAGTCGGCATCGGTGGCGGCGTTCAGATACTCCAGTATTCCAACCGGCGCCACCCCCAGATCTTTGGCCGCCAGGTTGCGGACTGCAAAGAAAATGCACAGCCCGGCCGAATCGATGATGGCCGAAAGATCCTGGTAAGCCTTGGTGACCTTGGCTTTGCCCTCCCACTGGTGCGGGTCCATGGGCTCGGGCACCCCGAATAGTTCGAAATAGGCGGGATCACCGCGCATGTGTGATCCGCCGATGGGCGAGGTCGCATAGGCCAGTCCCATGGCCTGAGCGCCACGGGGTTCATAGCCGGGAAATTCCTGCTTTTTTGATACAGGCGCCAATTCCGGGTGGCCGTAGCGCTCGGCCAGGCGGTAGCTGCCCTCGGCCAACAGATCCCCGAAACCCTCACGGTAGCCGGTCAGGCGGGTCAACTCCACCAGGGCCTCGGCATCGCCCCACTTCAGCGAACGGCCCACCTGTTCCACCGGCAGGTATCCGCGCTCCACCAGTTCCATGGCGCAGGCAATGGTGGCCCCCATGGTGATCGTGTCCATCCCCATTTCATTACAGATGTAGTTGGCCTTGGTGATGGCCGCCAGGTCATCGATCAGGCAGTTGGAGCCCATGGCATAAATGGTCTCGTATTCGGGGCCTTCTCCCTCCCCGGCAAAGCGGTGATCATCCACCCAGGTCTTGCGACCGCAGCCGATGGGACAGCCGTAGCAGGCCACGTTTTTCTTCAAAAAGCGCCGGGACAGTTCCTCGCCGTGAATTTTCTCCCAGCCGTCGAAGGTGCCCTGCTGCCAGTTTTTGGTCGGCAGCACACCGAAGTTCTGGGTCACCATGACCACGCCGGCGGTACCGTTGACCGTCAGGCTCAGCGGCGTTTCCTTGATCCCTTCCTGGAACGTATCCAGTATTTGTTTGTTGAAGGTTTTGAAGCGATCCGGATCGGCTAAAGGAATGCGGCCCTTGCCTTTGACCACTACCGCCTTGAGATTTTTGCTGCCCATCACCGCTCCGACTCCCGAGCGTCCGGCCGCCCGGTGCTTGTCATTCATGATGGCGGCAAACAACACCCGTTTTTCGCCGGCCGGTCCGATGCAGGCTACCCTGGCCTTGGCATCGGTCTCGGCAAGCAGCAATTCGGTGGTCTGGTGGGTATCTTTGCCCCACAAATGATCTGCCTCACGCAGTTCGGCCTTTTCATGATCGAGGTACAGGTAAACCGGTGTCGCCGATCGCCCGGTAAAGATGATGGCGTCGTAACCGGTACGTTTGAATTCGGTGGGGAACATGCCCCCGGAGTTGGAGCAGGTGATGGCCCCGGACAACGGCGACTTGGTCATCACCATGTAGCGCGCACCGGTGGGGGCACCCGTGCCGGTGAGAGGCCCGGTCGCCATGACCAGCACATTATCAGGAGACAAGGGATCACATTGAGGATCGACAAGCTCGTTCAAATAATAGATTCCCAGTCCACGACCGCCGATATAATCTTTCGCCACCTGTGGATCCAGCGGCTTCGATTCCACGGTGCCTTCATTCAAGTTCACCCAAAGTATATTTCCCCGCCATCCGTTCATTCTGCACTCCTTTAAGTTGAGCTGGTTTTGAACCCCTCAGGATTCAAATAATGATTCAGGTATTCGTAATCCCGGGTCAACTGGCCGTTGTAGACGATGACCGCTTTTTGGATCTCGCGCTGCAGGCCCGAGGCGTCCAGCAAGCTGTCGTAGTCGGCCGACAGCAGCCCGGGGACAAAGGGCCTGAACTGGTTGCTGAAAAACGACGAAGAATCGACGGGCAGTTCGCAGGGCAGGTTGTCCACGGCCAGCAATACGATCCCCTCTCCCAGATGGCCGTCCTCGATCGTTCCCGCAGCAGGATCGACCCGGTAGGCCGGCATATCGCTGTCCGTGGTTTTGACATTACATTCGATGGAGCCGTGAGTGTCACAGGTGATGTCTGCAATTCCGCTGAGCTTGGGCGTTGGCGTGCTTTCGGCCATTCGTTTCAAGCCCGCCCAGGTCACGAACCGGGGATAGCGTTTTTCCCAGTAGACCGCGTTGACCAGCAATGTGAAACTGGGCAGGAACCGGTCGAATCGGCTCTCGTAGCGCTCAGGGTGGTTGTAATACTCCTGCAGGTCGAAGACGGACCCTTTGGCTTTGTGCCTGACCAGATCCTGTTCTTTGAAAACGGTCAGGTACAAGGTCTGCCGGTCGCCCTGACCCCGGCGTACCCATTCGTTGATCGCATCGGCCGCGATGCGTTCGGTGGGCAAGCAGTCGAAGATCTGCTGGACGCCGCCGGATACGTTGCCGTACCCTAGAATGCCGATGGTGAAGGGACACAACTGCCTGGGCAAACCGTCCTTTTTAATGCGTGCTCCGATTTCAGCGAGGTGTTCGCAGGCCGCCTTCACCGATTCGTACTGGTGCGCGCGTAGAACTTCGGTAAACGGGGTGTCGAGGCCCTTATTGGCCCAGTGCTCGCCCATGAGCGATAGCAGGTCGATAGCACCGGCATCCCCCGCGTA
>JBDNAO010000506.1:0-6474 GCA_039768375.1 Desulfobacterales bacterium
ACAACTAAAACGTTGGTGGCGTCAACGATTCTCCATCTAACGGTCAGCACTTCAATTTTACGGTGTAAAGCCATTTCGACAGGGCTTGATTTCGGAGGTGTTTTGTGAGGTCAGCGGATATCATCGTAATCGGTGGGGGCCTTTCCGGCTCGGCCATCGCACTGGGGCTCATTCGTGAAGGCGCCGGAAAGGTGATGCTATTTGACGAGCAGCTTCCCACTCAGCGGCTATCCCGCGGAAATTTCGGGTTGACCTGGTTCATGTGCAAGGGGGCCAGCCACCCGGTGTATGCCCAATGGTCCCGGATGGCCTGCCAGCAGTGGCCAGAATTTGCGACTGGGTTGGAGGAAGAAACGGGATACAATATTGAACTGGAGTGGACTGGCGGCGCCGTAACCGCGCTTGGCGAAGCAGAATTTGAGGCCCATGCGGAATCCATTGAAAACCTCAAGACCGTGTGCGCCCAAGTGGGACTGGACTACCCGGTACGGATGCTCGATCGCCGGGAGCTTGCCGATCTGGTCCCCAAGATACGGCTGGGAGATGATGTTTCGGGAGCCATGTACACAGCGGAACAGGGGCATGTGAATCCCCTCAAGCTGATGGCAGCCATGCGCTGTGCATTCCAGAAAAAAGGGGGAACTTTCATCGGTGCGCAGACCGTCAGCGCCATTTTACCCAGCCCCGACGGAACCGTCATGGTGAAGACAAGCAGGGGTGACTACCAGTGCCAAAAGCTGGTGGTTGCCGCCGGCCACGGTTCAACCCGCCTGTTGGCCCCCCTGAGGGAAAAGGTTCACATTTATCCCCAACGGGGACAGTTGATGGTGACTCAGCGTCATGAGCGGGTGCTCACGATTCCGATGCTTTGCGTCCGTCAGACGCCGGACGGCACCTTCGTAATAGGCCTTTCCACTGAAAACACCGCCCTCGACACAAGCGTCACCGCAACTGCCATGAAAAGTCAGGCCAGCAATGCCATCCGACTTTTTCCCATGCTGGCCAAGGTGAACTGGGTCCGCGCATGGGGAGCTATTCGCGTGATGACCCCGGACGGTGCGCCCATATACAGCAAAATTCCGGGGTACGACAACATTACCGTCGTTACCCTGCACAGTGCGGTTACCCTCGCACCCATGGCAGCAAATGTCGTTGCCCCTTGGGTACTGGGACTCCGTGAACACGAACTCATCTCAAATTTCAGCAACGGACGATTCAATGTTTAAATACGATACCGCCATTGCGCAAGAGACAGTTACGGTAAGGTTGGATGACAAGCCCATGACGCTTCCCGTCGGGATGAACGTGGCCGCCGCCCTGCTCGGAATCGGAGAAAAAATTTCCCGAATATCCCCAACGTCACACAAACCATGCTCGCCCCACTGTCTGATGGGGGTTTGCTTTGAGTGCATGATGGAGATCGATGGCGTTCAACGCCAGGCATGCATGACGGAGGTAAGAGACGGCATGATCATCAATCGACACCTTGATGGCGATAAAGGAGAGGTCGCATGAGTCATCACCACGACGTCATTGTTATCGGTGCCGGCCCCGCGGGACTATCGGCCAGCGCTTGCCTCGCCGAGTTGGGTCTCGATGTACTGACACTGGACGAGCAGAACCGAATCGGAGGGCAGATATACAGGAATATCGAAGCGGCCCCGCAAGAAAGACTGAAAATCCTGGGTGAGGATTACGCCGAAGGGATAGAGGTTGCCAGGCGGTTTCGGAAAAGTGGCGCGGCCTATGAGAACGGCGCCTCGGTTTGGCAGGTGGAGCCTGATGGTAAAATCTGCTACTCGCGACTTGGCGCGTCAAGGCAGGTGAGAGCAAACTATGTCATTGTCGCCACCGGTGCCATGGAACGCCCCGTGCCCATCCCCGGTTGGACGCTTCCAGGGGTTATGGGCGCCGGCGCCGCCAACAACCTGGCCAAGGAGGCGGGACTTCTTCCCTCGGGTCGTGTGGTGCTTGCCGGAAGCGGCCCATTGTTGCTCCTCGAGGCATCCTTGTTGGTGGAAAAAGGCGTACACATCGCCGCCATTTTGGAAACCACCCCGGTGATTCCCCCGGCACCCGCCATTCCCCGTGCGCCCAAGGCCTTGTTGAGAACCGATTTTCTCTGGAAGGGCGTCTCCATGCTGCGCGAGATCAAAAGGGCGGGCGTACCTCACCACAAAGGCGTCACGCATATCCGCGCCATCGGTCAAAACGCTGTTGAAGCTGTGGAAGCGGTATGCGGCGGCAAGAACCGTCGCATTGAAACCGATATGCTTCTGCTTCATTTCGGTGTAATCCCCAACACCCACATCTTTCGCCAGATCGGGTGCAAAATGGTTTGGAAGTCTGATCAGCGCTATTGGCACCCTGTATGTGATGCCTGGGGACATACGAATTGCGAGCGCATATTTGCCGCCGGCGACGGGGCAGTGGTTGCCGGCGCGCTGGCGGCCCAGTATAAAGGGGAACTGGCCGCTCTGGAAGTCGCGTGTTGTTCAGGGATCTTTCCCGACTACGAACGGGATATGCTCGCCGCTCCCATCAAAAAAGCACTTAAGCATGATGGCTGGCCGCGTCCCTTTGTCGATGCCCTTTATGCCCCACACCCTAAAAATTTCACCTTCGAGGACAGCACCGTCATTTGTCGATGTGAGAATATCACCGTGGGTGATCTTCGAAAGGCGGTCAAGGAAGGTGTCCGCGAATTGAACGAAGTTAAAATTGTCACCCGCTCCGGCATGGGGCCCTGCCAGGGCCGCATGTGCGGGCCGGCGTTGGCGGAGGTGATTGCCGCCGAGCTCGACCTTTCTCCGGACCAGACCGGTCGGCTTAACATTCGTCCGCCGTTGAAGCCGGTTCCGTTGGAAGAGATTGCTGGGATGATGCTCCATACAGAACCTGCCGAGAGCGCCAACTGGTTGTTGGACAAAAAGACGGCCGGCCGTAAAGGAGCTTGAAAAAGATTCCGCGGGACCATTCGACCCGATTTTAATGATACCTGGAAGCCATCTCAACGATGATAATGGAAAACAAATCGATAGAAACGGTTCCCGATAGGCGAAGGAGATAAAAATGAGCAAAATTGACCGAATGGGAACAACGGAACGAATGAGTAAAATTGTCATTCACAATGATACCGTTTACCTGGGCGGCCAGGTGGCCGACAACGGCGATGCGGCCATCGGTCCCCAGACGGAAAATATGCTTTCCAAGGTAGATGCTCTGATAGAGAAGGCCGGCAGCAACAGAGAGCATATTCTTTCCGCTACCGTATATCTTCGCGACATGAAAGACTTTGCCGGTATGAATGCGGTCTGGGATCAGTGGATTCCCAAGGGGCACGCACCGGCGCGGGCATGTGTGGAGGCTCGCCTGGCCCGCCCCGATCTGTTGGTCGAAGTATCCATTATTGCCGCCCGCAAGGGGTAGCTTTGCATGAATCAGGCGCTTATGAAAGACGTTGTCGCCTTCGCAAGGATGCGCGCCCCGCAAACTAAACCCTGTTAAGCGTCAAAGGAACACTCAATGGAACGATTCTTTCGGTATACCCTGACAGCGTTGATCAGCATTGTCGCCTTGATGGAGTTCTATCAGGTTCTTATGCGCTATGTCTTCGAGATACCTGTCATGGGGCTCGAAGAAATCCTTGTCTATCCTATTCTCTGGCTCTATTTTCTTGGAAGTGTTAATGCTTCCCGCGAAGATACCCAGATAAAGGCAAATGTACTGGACGTTTTTCTTAAAACAGACCGGGCAAAGCTCATCGTCAGAGTCATTGCCGATCTGCTGGCCTTTATCACATCACTTTGGCTTACCTACTGGGCTTGGGACTATTTTCGCTATGCGCTGCGTGTCTGGAAAGAAAGTCCAACCCTCTATATCCCCACCTTTTATGCCGAGTGTGCCTTTTTTATCGGTCTGGTTCTCATGACCGGGTATGCCGCCTGGTATCTTTTCAGGAACACAAAGCGGTTGGCGGCTTCACCCAAAGAGGTTCAAGGAGTTTAACATGGAACTTGAAATTGTAACCGTATCCCTCATCGCACTTGGCATCCTCGTGATCATGCTCAGTTTCGGCGTGCCTCTTCCTTTTTGTTTCGGCGGTGCTCTGATGGTTATGGTTTTTTTGGGTGGCGCAACCATGAAGGGCACGATGGTCTGGGGATTCACGCAGCTTGCAAATCCTGTCCTGCTATGTATTCCACTCTTTGTTTTCGCGGGAACACTAATGAGTGAAAGCGGGATAGCTGCCAGTCTGCTGCGTTTCGTCAACATTTTTGTGGGTCGAGTCCGGGGGGGACTGGGTGTTGTCGCCTCCGTAAGCTGCGCGATAATCGGTGCCATTTCCGGCAGCGGACTGACCGGCGTTGCTGCCACAGGTCCCATCCTGATACCGGAAATGGCCGCAAAGGGTTATCCGCGAGGATTTGCCACGGCACTTGTTGCGGACTCTTCTGTCCTGGGCCTGCTCATACCGCCAAGCGTAACCATGATTATTTATGGCTGGGTGACCGACACATCGATCCTGGCCTGTTTTCTCGCGACGTTGGGCCCGGGTCTGCTCATTACATTCCTGTTTTGTATGGTCAACCTGATCATGGCCAGAAAGTTTCCCTTGAAACTTGACCCTCCAAAACCGTTGAAAGAAACAGTCAGCGAAGGCACCCGGTTGACCTCCAAGGCCCTTCCGGCCTTGATCATGCCGCTGATTATCCTTGGCGGCATTTACGGAGGCGTCATGACCCCCACAGAAGCAGCTGCCGTTGCCGTGATCTATTCTTTGCCCGTTGGCTTTTTCATTTATAAAGGTTTGACCCTGCAAACTTTTTTGAACGCAGCCAAAAATTCGGCCACAGCCGTCGGCGCCATTATGGTGATGATCGTGTTCAGCCTCATGCTCAGTCAGATATTTGTCATGGAGGATGTGCCCCAGGCCCTGGTAGAAGGCGTTTTTACCATTACCAAAAACAAAGTGCTTCTGCTTATTTTGATCAATTTTCTCCTCTTTTTTGTCGGCATGATCGTAAACGATATCACCGCGATAATCCTGATTGCACCATTGCTTTTGCCGCTTATGGGAGCCATCGGAGTGACGCCGGTACAGTTCGCTGCCATAATGGGGGTCAACACGGCCATGGGCGGCGTAACGCCTCCATACGCCAGCATTCTTTACCTGGGCATGCGCATTGGAAAGGTCGAGTTCTCCGAGGTGATTAAACCTGCGATGCTTCTCATTCTCTTCGGGTATGTGCCCGTGGTCTTTTTAACCTCTTTTTGGCCGAGTTTATCACTGTTTTTTCCGGGCTTGTTCGGATATTAACCAGAAAAAACAAGGAAAAGGAGATTCACAATGAAAAAGACGATTATCTACGGCTTAGTGTATTTGCTGGCCAGCCTCACTCTGGTGGCCAATGGTGTTCAGGCGAAAACCTGGAAATTATCCCATGTCCGTCCCCAGGGAACTGCCATCGACACCGATCTAAATTGGTTTTCCGAAACTATCAAAAAAACTACCGATGGTAAAATTAAAACCAAAATCTATCCTGCCAGCGCATTAGGCGACTATACCGTCGTACAGGAAAGAATTGGGATGGGCGCTATCGACATGGCATGTCAACCACCCGCCTCTGCAGCCGACAAACGGTTTCAAGTGGTTTATTTCCCGTATATGGTCAAAGACTGGGCACAAGCCAGGAAAAATTATTCTGAGGGCGCCCCCCTGCGCGCGACGGTTGCCAAGCTATATGCAGAGCAGGAAATTCACCTGCTGGCAGCCTGGCCGGTTTATTTTGGCGGGATTTCCTTGAATCGTGAACCGGTTTCTCCGGGCGATCCGGATGTCGCCCAAGGAATCAAACTGCGTGTTCCCCCAATGAAAACATTTCAGCTCCTGGCGGATAAGACCGGTTACATGGGAACGCCAATTCCGTTTTCCGATGCATTTACCGCCGTACAAACGGGAGTCGTCGACGGGGTCATCGGTTCAGGTGCGGAAGGATATTATTCTTCTTTCCGAGACGTGACCAAATATTATATTCCCTCCAACACGCATTTCGAAGTATGGTATCTCATTATCAACAAACAGACCTATGATGAGTTGAAACCGGAATTAAAAAAACAGCTCGATGATGTTGCCAAACAATTTGAAGAGAGACGATGGGATTCAGCTAAAGCAGATCAGGCAGCCAATGAAAAACGTTTGGCAGATTATGGTGCAAAAATCGTTGAAATCAGTGATGAACAGATTGCCGCCATCGCCAAAAAAGTTCACGCGGAAGTCTGGCCGAGTGTTTTGGAAGATGTCGGTATGGACTGGGGAAAGGGAGTCGTCGATTCGATCAAAGAATAATAAGGATCTGAATCTTCCCCGTCAGGGTCTGTTTGTCATGCCGGGGAAGATTCAATTACAAACCGAAAGGTACGCACAATGAACAAGGCAGTCGTCACCGGCTTTTTGTGCTTCCTGCTCTTAGT
>JBDNAO010000507.1:0-4446 GCA_039768375.1 Desulfobacterales bacterium
GCGCAATCTTGTGTAATTATTTCTTGCCGAGACCCTTAACAGATCAATGCAGAATCGACCAGTTGCGTTTTCATCACGGGCCCGACACCAGGGTCACTGGCTGACGATCCGATAGCCGATATAGGCGGCATAGAGCAGCAGGGCGACCGCCCCTTCCCAACGATCGACCCGCCCCTTACGCCCGCTGAACATGAAACCAAACAGGAGCAGGCCGGTGAAAACGGTCATGGCGACATCGAGGTTACTCTCGGACTTGAAGGGCAGGGGTGTGATGGTGGCTGTGGCACCGAGGACAAAAAAAATGTTGAAAATATTGGAGCCGACAACATTGCCGACGGCCATCTCGACCTTGCCTTTGTAGGCGGCTGCGGCCGATGTGGCCAGCTCCGGCAGCGAAGTCCCCAAGGCCACGACGGTCAGCCCCACCACCGATTGGCTCAATCCGAAGTGATCGGCCGCAGCGACCGCCCCGGCCACGATCCACCGGCCGCCGAGGCTCAAACCCACCAGGCCAACCACCAATCGGATCGATGCACCCGGTAACCCATACGTTTTTTCAGGGACAGGTGGCACCGGCCCCTCGATGCCGTTGGCGGCGGTGAACGCGTAGTAGAGAAAAATCATGAAAAAGCACAGCAGCACCAAACCGTCGCTGCGAGAGATGTCGGGGAAATCGCGGTGATTGATCAGCCTGTCATTGGCCATCAACCCGAGCACGACCGCCGCCAGCAGGCTGAATGGAATCTCCCGCCATACTGTTCCTCTGGAGACCGACAACGGCCGGATGACGGCGGCTATTCCCAGGATCAGAAGGGTGTTGGCGATGTTGCTACCTAGGACATTGCCGATGGCAATATCGGTGTTGCCCCGGATTCCGGCGATGAGGTTGACGAAGAGTTCCGGGGCACTGGTGCCGAACGCCACGACCGTCAGGCCGATCGCAAGATCGGAGATGCGGAACCGACGCGCAACCGACGCCGCGCCGTCGACGAAAACATCCGCGCCCTTGATCAAAAGCGCAAACCCGATGACCATAAAGACGTAAGGCCAGATGGTCGTCATCGGCTGCCTCCGGTGTCGGCAGGGGTGCTGCAATCCAGCCAGACGAACCCGTAGCTGCTCAGTTGCAGCGCCGTTTCTGTGTCAAGGATTGTGCCGATGCTCAGTGTAATGCTGCGCAGCATATTGGTACGCCTAACCGCCGATTCGATCTGTTGTGGGTCGTCTTGTTCGACGACCTTTTCAAGGTGCGGCAAAAGACGCCGCAGGGATTTCTTGGAATGGTGATCGATCCAGTTTGTTTCCATAGTGGCTCATGTCCGGCGGTTTCAGCCACGCCGGTAAAAAAAACACGCACGGCCAGCGGGCCTGTGCGTTTCGGTTTTGTCTTTCAGACTGTGAGAACGGCACAGATTTTTTACTCATTAATTCGAAGCGCTCATTTTGTCAACTACCATAGCCGCCTATGTGATGCCGACCTGTCCGGGGTTTGGTGGCGGGACAAAATTTCAACTTGCTTTTGTGGCGATCAGCAACTAATTTTGGGTACTCGAATAAAGCGTGATCGACCTTAGGGCTCGCTCAAAAACAACTGTACATTTTAGACGCCGATGCATCCCTTCCGACTGTGTTGCGAAAACTCGGAATATCCATATATGCCGAGTTTTCGAGCATTGCCGGCCGGGCGCTTCAACGCCTAAAATTGCCAACTTGTTTTTTCTCGAATCCGAAGGAACGCAACATGAAGGGGGAAGGGGAACGGGTCCTTTACCTGTCGGAAACGGTCGATTCGAACAGTATCAGCGCATCTTATTCCAATGGGCTTCTCACCATCCGGATGTCCAAACAGCCGGCGCAGAAGCGCTATCGGATCCCGATTACCGAAGAATAATAGGCTTTAACAGTATCAAGGCGGTTTCGCGATACCGAAGCCCGCAAAATCCAGAGACACGAAAGATGGAGGTAACTATGCCAGATCCGCAATCTTCCGGTGAAAAAGAAGTGGACGCCATACCGGAAACGCTTCCCGTTCTACCCTTGTCGGATGCCATTCTCTTTCCGAAAATGGTTCTTCCGCTGATTGTTTTGGAGGAGACCTCCATTCAACTGATCGATGATGCCATGGCCGGCAATCGAATCGTCGGATTGCTCGCATCGAAACAGCAGGGCGAATCACAAGGGTACCCGCGCGCCGAGGACTTGGTGCCCATAGGTACCAGCGCGCTGATCCTCAAAATGGCCAAGACCCGTGACAACAAGGCCCAACTGCTGGTCCAGGGGCTGAAACGGTTCAAAACCCAGTCCTTCGTGCGGGGGAAACCCTATCTCCAGGCAAAGGTGAAGCACATCGAGGAAGTCGAGGAAAAGGACCAGGAGATCGAGGCGATGATGAACAACCTGGTCGGTCTTTTTGCTCGGATCGTCGAACTCGCGCCGGGGCTGCCCCAGGAGATGGTGCAGATGGCCCAATCGATCAAGGATGCCGGCACGCTGGCCGACATGATCGTTTCCACGATCAATTCTTCGATAGAGGAAAAGCAGCGGATTCTGGAAAACACAAACGTTCGCGAACGCCTTAAGGATGCCTCCCGCATTACCAACCGCCAGCTGGAGATCATCGAGCTGGGAAACAAGATCCAGCAGCAGGTCAAAGGTGATCTGGACAAGCGCCAGAGGGAATTCTACCTGCGTGAGCAGCTCAAGGCGATCAAGGATGAGCTCGGGGAAAAGGATGAGGAGACGGTCGATATCGATGAGTTTCGATCACGGATCGATTCGGCCGGGCTGCCGGAGGAAGCCCGCAAGGAAGCCGAGCGGGAATTAAAACGCCTGTCGAAAATGCACCCCTCGTCGGCCGAATATACCGTGTCCACCACATACTTGGATTGGCTGACGACGCTGCCGTGGAATACGAGCACCGCCGACAATCTGGACATCAAGAAGGCCAGGAAAATCCTGGACGATGACCACTACGGTCTCGAAAAACCGAAAAAAAGGATCATTGAATATCTAGCGGTGCGCAAGCTGAAACCCGACTCCAAGGGGCCGATTCTCTGTTTTGCCGGACCGCCCGGAACCGGCAAAACATCTCTGGGGCAGTCGATCGCCCATGCCTTGGGGCGCAAGTTCGTCCGGATATCGCTGGGCGGCGTGCGCGACGAGGCTGAGATCAGGGGGCACCGGCGCACGTATATCGGCGCCCTTCCCGGCCGGATCATCCAAGGGATCCGGCGGGCGGAGTCGAACAACCCGGTTTTCATGCTGGATGAAATCGACAAGGTCGGCAGCGATTTCCGCGGCGATCCGTCCGCCGCCCTGCTGGAAGTGCTCGATCCCCAGCAGAACTTTTCATTTTCCGATCATTACCTGGATGTGGCTTTCGATCTGTCGAAAGTCATGTTCATTACCACCGCCAACATATTGGATACCGTGCCGCCCGCCTTGAGAGACCGGATGGAGGTCCTGCAACTGCTCGGATACACCCAAGAAGAAAAGCTCAAAATCGCCAACCGGTTTTTGATTCCACGACAGCGGGCCGAACACGGCCTCAAGGCGAACCAGATCACCTTCAACCAAGGGGCGGTTCGACATATTATCGAGGGGTACACGCGCGAAGCCGGTCTCCGAAACCTGGAACGCGAGATTGCCAATATTTGCCGCGGCTTGGCCACCCAAATCGCAGGCGGGGATATCAAAAAGGCGACCATCAAGGCCGGAGATGTCGCCGGTTACCTGGGGCCCGTCCGGTTTACTCCGGAATCCAAGGCCCGGGTCCTGATTCCGGGGGTTGCTACCGGACTGGCATGGACCCCTGTAGGCGGAGAGCTTCTCTTTATCGAGGCCACGGCCATGAAGGGCCAGAACCGCCTGACACTGACCGGACAGCTGGGAGACGTGATGAAGGAATCGGCCCAGGCGGCCCTTACGTTTATCCGCACTCATACCCAAGAGCTGGATATCGATGATAATTTTTTTGAGAAGAAAGATATTCACATTCACATCCCGGCCGGGGCCATCCCCAAGGACGGTCCCTCGGCCGGTGTTACCATGCTGACGGCTCTGGTCTCCTATATGGCCGGTCGCAAGGTTAAAAAAGACCTGGCGATGACCGGGGAGATCACATTGAGGGGCCAGGTGCTGCCGGTAGGCGGCGTCAAGGAGAAAATGCTGGCGGCTCACCGGGCCGGCATCAAAATCGTCATCCTGCCCCAGGAGAACCAGAAGGATGTGGAGGAACTTCCCGAAAACGTCCGCAAGCGGATTACCTTTCACTTCGTGGAAAAAATGCTGGACGTGCTCAAGTTGGCGTTGGAGAAAAAGTAAGGATCGGGATCAAGGCCCTTGCGCCGGTGGACGCGCGGTTCAATTGCATGCGTCCGAAGCGGGTGAACCGTCAGCGGCCGGCTGCGTTTCCGAGCGCGGGTCGAGGACGGCCACGACCGGAGA
>JBDNAO010000095.1:0-2754 GCA_039768375.1 Desulfobacterales bacterium
TCGGCCTCGGCCGCCACGGCCTGGTCGACTGGTTTCAAAACCGATGACGGCAACATTGCCTGGCTTTCAGGCGACCCGATCGACGGCTCTCTGACCACGCTTGCCGAGCGGCTGCGCCGGGAAAAAGAGTTTGCGATCGGGGTGGTCAGCACCGTGCCGTTTTCGCACGCCACCCCGGCGGCGCACGTCAGTCACAATGTCGACCGTGACAATTATGTTGCGATTGCCGCTGACATCTTGTGGGGTTTCCAGCCAGAGGTGGTGATCGGCGGCGGCCATCCGCAATGGTACGGAAAGTATAAGTACCTCTCCGAAGCGGATTATACCGCACTCAAGACCGACGGCCTTGGAGAGACTTATGTGTTCGCCGAGCGAAGGCAAGGCGCCGAAGCAGCTGCCGCCCTGATGACGGCCGCTCGAACGGCGGCGAAAAGCGGCAAAAAACTCTTCGGTTTGTTCGGTGGAACGGACGGAAATTTCGAGTTTCCCGTACCGGTGGACAAACCCGGTGCGCCCGAAGTGAACCCGGCCACACGCGAAAATCCAGTTCTAAAGGATTGCGTATCGGCGGCGCTGACGGTGTTGAGCCGGGACCCGGAAGGATTTTTCGTGATGTTCGAGCAGGGGGATATCGATTGGGCCAACCACACCAACGATTTTCGGCGCATGATCGGCACCATGTGGGACCTGAACGAAGCGGTCCGCACGGCCGTCGCTTACATCGAGCGGCCCGGCGACGACATCACCTGGTCCGACACCCTTTTGATTGTCACCGCCGACCACGGCAACAGCGGCATGCGGCTCGTTGAGCCGCTGGCCGCAGGGGACCTCCCGGTCCAGGTGAAGGCCGCGGTCTCACCGTGTCTTTCGGCCTACTGCAATAAATATTTCTATCCTGAAGGCGACGTCACCTATGCCTCCGGCAGCCACACCAACGAGTTGGTCCGGCTCTACGCCATCGGCAGCGGCCTGAGCCTGTTCGAGCCGTACCAAGGCGCGTGGTATCCCGGCACGCGGATCATCGACAACACCCACATTTTCCGCGTTATGGCTGCGGCGGTCGGGTTGTCGCATCCCTCCGGCCTTGTAACCGTCGAATTGGCAACGGTAGATCCGAAATAGCAATTCCGAAACCGCTGCTCATTAACGCACGCGTCTAAAATCCGGCCTCTGCCATGATCGGGGGCGGGTAGGGCAATGTGCGGCTCCGGATCGGCACCCTGCCGTTGCACTCAAGGGTTAGGGCACTTCGGGATTACTTTAAACAATAACTTTAACAAATATTTTGCGACGAACAGAGATTAAAAATGCTGGCCAATTACAGATTATTCCAGCACCTTACGGAGGTTTATAAAGTTGCTGCGGTCAAAACCGAGGGTCTTGAAGAAAGAGAGCAGATCGGTCGAGTCCCAGCGTACAGAAGTGTAAACGTTTTGGATCCCTTCGGCCTGGTAGAATTTGAAAACCTCCCGCGACAGCTGCGCCCCGATGCCCTGTCCCATGTATTGGGGGTTCACTCCGAGCGTGGCGATCCAGGCGCTTTTCTCTATTCCAAAACCGAGCGTCATGATGTAGCTGATCATGAAGCCGGCCACCGCCCCGTCGAGTTCGGCCACAAAACAGGCGTCACTGGTTCTCAGGGCATGATCCTCGACCAGGTTCTTAAAATCGGCCCGAGCCGGCTTTTGGGTGATGGCACTGTAGATACGGCTGATTTCATCGGCATCAGCGGGCCTCAACCTCCTGATGATCACATTTTCCACGGACGGATTTCCTCACCACGGTTAATGGATTGACGTTTGTATCGTTGATACCGTTTACCGATACCTCAGTCGATTCGAATGATTTTCACTTGGTGACCGACCCAGTTCGGCGGCAGGTAGACCCGGCCGCTGTTCCCGCTCGACTTGACGCTCTTTTCGATCATTTCCTCGCCGTAAATTTCGAATTTAACACGCTTGTCGGGTTGTTCCGCCACGGGCCTTTTGGTTTCGGAAGTTTCGGGAGTTTTTTCGTTGGTCGCCATAGAGTCCCTCAACGTAAAGGAGAAAAACTTTTGTTTTAAGGCAACGGTGGCATCAACCAGGGTCGCTTTCTAAATCGTCAACTTGGATGGGGCGGTGTTCCTTTCGGGTTCAAAAAGAATCGCCTTGCATATAAGTTAAACCGCCCGAAAAAGCTGCTGGCAACCGTGGCGCTGCTGGTCGGAACAGGGGTGTAACTGGTATTTTGTTTGATAATTCCATAGCAGCAGAACAAAAAAAAGCGCGCTGCGGGTCCGCCAGCTCGATCGGTGGGCAAAGACCGCCGCCGTAGGCCCTTTGGTATCTTTCGCAGGAATTGCGGCGTCGAACGGAACAGATTTCATCTTTGAAGTTGTCGAGTAGACAGCCTCATGGAACAAGATGCAGCACCGATTGTAAGCTACAATAAAGCTACATTTTGGCTTAGTCAAGGAAAAATGACCGCCCGAACGCCATATCAACGGTGATGAAAACCGGCCTGCCCTGCCACAGCAGGCTCTCATATAATTTTCTTTTTTGAACCCGAGGCATAGATCCGGCAAACGATCGAAGTGGGTTTGGGCATCGTTTGTTTCACGGAACATCGCTTGATCGAGACCTCGCAGCCGGCGATGAAAATTGCGATTCCGATTGGGTTCCTGGGGGTAAAAGGGGCGGAAATTTCGACCAACTGCGACCACCTGTTGGTCTACGGCCTCTCAGACGATTTCTGGAATCGATGGTTGTGCAA
>JBDNAO010000096.1:0-14904 GCA_039768375.1 Desulfobacterales bacterium
ACCTGCTCGCCGTCACGACCCTGATCTGGTACTCCGGAAAGACTGTCGGCGCGCACGAAAGAAATCGCCTGCTCATTCGGGCCCTAATTTCGAACCCCCTGATCATCGGCTGTGTCGCCGGTATTTTGTATGCCCATATTTTTCGGCGTTTTCCGGTTTTTGTGGACAATACGTTGCGACTCACCAGCCTCGTCACCCTGCCGCTGGCACTGCTGTCGATCGGCGGCAACCTGACCTTTTCGAATTTTAAAACGTACTATAAACCGTCTCTGCTCGCTGCGGCCATCAAGTTGCTGGTGCTGCCGGCGGCCGGACTGTTCTTTCTGCAACTGTTCAGGGTGACCGGACTGTCGCTGCAGGTGGCCATGCTGTTTTTCGCCTTGCCGACCTCCACCGCCATATTCATATTGAGTTCGCAACTCAACAGCGACATCCGGCTCGCGTCCGCCACTATCGTGATCTCGACCCTGCTCGGGATCGTTTCGCTCACGCTGGTGTTGATCTTCATCACATAGCGGAGCGCTGAACAGTCACCCATAATACATCGATTTTAATTTTCGGCTTCATTTTCGGGGTTGTTTCCGGTGGCCGTTATGCAGCTTAACAATTTCAAGATGACCATTGAATACGACGGTTCCGACTTCCATGGTTGGCAGCGTCAGAAAGGGTACAGGACCGTTCAGGAGGAAATCGAAATTGCCCTCCATACCGTAACCCGACAAAAAATCGCGGTTATCGGCTCCGGACGGACCGATGCCGGAGTTCATGCCCTTGGCCAGGTGGCCAGTTTTAAATGCGTCACGCGTTTGGGTCCCGAGACAATCCAAAAAGCCCTCAACAGTCTTCTGCCGGATGCCATCGTCATTCGCGACTGCAAACCGGTCGCGGCGACATTTCACGCCCGCTACAATGCCAGGTGCAAAACCTACCGTTACCGCATCTTGAACCATCCCTTGGCGGTGGCCGTCGGACGCCAATACGCCTGGCACCTTCGCCGTCCACTCGATCTTGATGCCATGCGCAGGGCCGCCGCCATTCTGGTCGGCCGGCACGATTTCTCGGCGTTCGAAGGAACCGGCAGCCCACGATCACATGCGGTTCGACAGGTCTTCAGGGCCTTTATTGACAGGGAAGAAAAAGCCGAATTTCTGGCGTTCGACATCGAAGCCGATGGCTTCCTGCGGTTCATGGTGCGGAACATCGTCGGGACACTGGTGTTGGTGGGCAGCGGTAAGATCGGTGCGGCGGAATTTGAAGATATTTTGCTGTCAAAGGAGCGCGAACGCGCCGGCGCCACGGCGCCTCCGCAAGGCTTGTTTCTGATGTGCGTCAACTATGAGTGACGCTATGGAATTGAGCCGGGCATCGGTCGCCCGGCGTGGTTTTCAGGTGCCCTTAATCAGCGGCGGAGGCGGTTTCTCCGGACTTCTTGTGGCTGCGCTTGATCCCTTGGATCTGCTGGTTGTAGAATGCAATCACTTCCCTTCTGCCCAGCATCCCGATCAATAGGCTGTGGTCATCGTCCGCCACCACCGGCAGGCTGTCGATATTCCTGATGGTAAACTTCTGCAACACGGAGTTCAGGTCTTCCGAAGGGGTGGCGAAAATGATGTTGGTAGTACCGATGTCCTTCATGACCACCAATTCCTCGATCTCCTGGGAAAAAAGGACCCCCCTGACATCGTTGATCGAAAATATGCTCACCAGCCGCTGGTCCTGGTCCATGACCGGAAAGTAATGCTGGTCAGTCCTGGAAAAGTAATTCTTGAAATCCGAAAAGGTCATATCCTGTGGTATCAGCCGAACTTTTTTAACCTGATCCATAAGATCGTGCACCCGGATCGACTGGAGAATATCGACGAAAAACTCTCCGGCGTGGGCCGGTGAGTCGACTTTGCTTTTGACCTGACGGTGAAATATGGTCCATTTCCGCGCGGCGAGGTAGGAAACCGAACAGACGGCCAAGCTCGGCAGCAGCAGATGATAGGAGTTTGTCATTTCACTGACGAAGATGATCGTGGAAATCGGCGTGTTGGAGACGGCCGTGAAAAAACCGGCCATACCGACGACCACGAAGGCCCCCGGGTCGGTCACCACAGTCGGCATGAAATGGTGAAACGTTTTCCCGACGACACCACCCATGGCCCCGCCAATCACGATCGAAGGGCCGAAAACACCGCCGCTGCCGCCGGAGCCGATCGAAAAGGAAGTCGTCAGCACCTTTCCAATCGCCAGAAACAGCAAAAATGGGATGGTCAGTTGATTATCGAGCGCCTTTTGTGCAAAACCATAGCCGAAAGCCAGGGTTTGCGGCAAAAAGAAGCCGATGATTCCGGTCAACAGACCGCCGAGGGCCGGTTTGAGGTGGTTGGGAATGTTTATTTTCTTGAACAGGGCAATGGTGCCGTAGAAGAACTTGACGTAGAAAATACCCACGGCGACCAGCAGGAAAGCCAGCACAATGTAGGGTCCCAATTCGAGCGGGTTGCGAAAGTTAAAGTCCGGTGACTGAAAAAGCGAGCCCCAGCCGAAATGAAGGCAGAACAGGCAGTAGGCGACCACCGACGAGACGCCGGCCGGGATGATGACCTCGGATTCGAATTCCGGATCACGGTACAGGACCTCCGAAGCGAAGAGCGCTCCGGCCAGAGGGGCCCTGAAGATGCTGCCCACCCCGGCGCCAATACCCGCAGCCATCATGATCCGTCGCTCCCGTTCCGTCAGCTTGAGTTTGGTGGCCAGAAAAGACCCGAAACCGGCGCCGATCTGCGCAATCGGCCCTTCTCTGCCGCCGGATCCACCGGTGGTCAAGGTCAGGGCCGAAGCTATAGTCTTGACGATCGGCACCCGGCCGCGGATAAAACCGCCCTCGTTGTGGTACGCGTTTATGGCGGCATCGGTCCCGTGTCCCTCGGCTTCGGGGGCAAAAGTATACACGATCCACCCGCTCAGCAAACCGCCCAAAGCCGGCAGGAACAGCAGCATCCAACGGTTGAAGGGTGTGGCGGTGGGCGTGAGCAAGTGGTGCTCGCCGGCCGGAGCCGGCGGTCGGTACCCGGCCAGGAAGTCCAGGAAATAGTGGAGACCGATCTGGGTCAAATAGTTGAATACGATCGACCCCAGACCGGCAATGATGCCAATCAGAACAAAATAGAAGGTCCATTTACCGGCATCGACAAAATTGAACGACCGACCCTTTTTGATCAATGTCTTAAGGCGACGTGTTGTTCCTCCGGACGGGATCATGCGGTATCCTGATAAAACCTTTTACGTGCTCAGATCTGTGACACCCTGCAGGATGATGTCAAACAGCTCGGCAACATTCTCCTCCTCGATGCAGGAAAAGGCGACGCGCAGGTTTTTCTCGCCGATCGAGATCAGGCCCACGCCGTAGTTGTCCAGCAGATGCCGACGCAGTTTTTCGGCATCGACGGTTTTGAGCTTGAGACACATGAAGTAGCCCGAATTGAAGGGATAGACGTCCCAGGCATCGCCAAATTTCGGATCCGCCAGGACGGCCTTGACCCGCAGTGCCCGTCTCTTCAAAATCTCGAATTTTTCGGTTTTTTCGGCCGCAAAATTTTCACTTAGCATCGATTTCAGTACGATCGACTGACTGAGGTGGGAAGCGTTTGAAATGGTTCCCCGCACACAGCCGGCCGTCTTGCGCTCCAGCGCATCGTAAACCGGCGCCGGGTCGCCATCGACGAGCGCACCGTATGTCATGAAACCGACCCGCAGCCCCCAGACGAAATTCTCCTTGGTGCAGCCATCGAGCTTAACGGCCAACAACCGCGGATGCTGTCCGCACAGCAGCGAAAAAAGGGACTCCTTGAGCGCATCTTCTTCATAAAAAAGACCGAAATAGGAGTCGTCTGTCACGGCGATCACGTTGCACCCGGCTTCGGCCGTCTCCAAGAGTATGCGGGCGATGGCATCGCCTTCCCGCCGGCTGACGGTGTATCCGGAAGGATTGTGCGGAAAATTCAACATGACGATGACCTTGCCGCGCTGCCGGGCCTCGGTTTTGATCCGGTCCTCGAAAGCTTGGAGATGAAAACCCCCGTTGGCCGCGAATACCGGGTAGTGCGTTACCGCGGCACCTTTTCGGACCTGGAAGATCATATTGTAATTACCCCACATCGGCTCCGGCAAAAAAATCACATCCCCCGGATCGACCCAAATATCGGCAAAAACGCTGATCCCGTGAGTAATGCCGCAGGTGACGACCGGAAGGCTGATCGGATGCCCCTGCAGTGAAGGATTTTTTTCATAAATCTTCGACTGCCACAGCCGCCGCAAATCGAGCAGACCGAAGGACGGCGCGTAGGTGAGAGCTTCACTGGGACGGAGATCTTTAATCATCTGCATGACCGATCCCAATCGCATGGTCTCGCCTTTTTCCATGGCAATGCCGGCTGTGGCATTGAAGCGTTTGGCCTTTTCCTTTGCCTCCGCACTCTGGACCAGAATCCCTCTGGGAAAGAAGAGTTGTCGGCCGACCTGCGACATCATCGCCGTCAGGTAGGCATTGCCCTTGTCGATGTGCTGGTTGAGTTCTTCTGCGATGGGACTCATAATCTTGCGACCTCCCTGCAAGCGTGACCAGTTGCCGATGTCGAAACGAAGCGACAGCGCGTCGGTTTTTTCATCGATCCGCCGCCAGTGATGCAGCATGGACGGTCGGATGTCTTCAGGCGGCATCGTTCGCCGGGTCAAGAGTTTCAGTGCGCGCCCGTTCTTACTGTTTGCACATGAAAAATGTCAAGGGAAAAGGGCTACCGGCAGTCATGCGGTTTTCCGACTCAAGGCGGCGCTGCAGATGTAGAGTTTCACATAAACCTCAGCCGGGTCTCTCGATTTCGGGTCTTTCGGTGTCCATGGTGACCGCCAAAACATAAAAAAACCCCGCCCAGGCGTCGAGCGGGGTTTGCCTCGGGACCGGTAATTTATTTTTTTTTGTTCTGGCGCTTGGAGGCCTTGAGCGGATTGATTTTGGCACTTGCCTGCACTGAGGTCGAACTGACGTGCGTGGCCATATTGCAGTTGCCGATCTTCCACTTGAGAGACGGATCGGGACAGGACGCACAATACCAGCCGGTCTGGACCTCTTCTTTACGGCCGCAGCCGTTGCATTGTTCCACAATCTCATGGCAAATCCCGCCGTTATACGAACAACCCTTAGCGGTCATGAATGGGCACTCTCTGCCTTCTCGAACGGTTGTACAAATCATTGGAATCACCCCCTTCCGTCGTATGATGTTGTGAATACCGACAATAAAACGGACAGGAGAGTATCCCCTGCCCGATCAATAAAAAATGCCTTTATTAAACTTGCGACTATAAAGACTATCTGCAATATTGTCAATACTATTTTTCAGCAGGTGTTCATCGGGTCGCTGTATTTGAAGAACCGGCCGAACACCTCCAAATCGACCACGCCTTTGGGCGTGGTTGACACGGTGCCGTTGATCGTCTATACGACGAGCCGTCGATCCGCAGACCCTGTACCTTACCAAAGCATGTTTGGCTTTTCACCAAAAAAGAGCTATGATTCACAGTTAAAAATACCTACATGGCGAGGCAATATTATGGAAGAGTTCGACATCATCGACACTGCAATACCCACTTTGGGCCCCTCGAAAATACCATCGCCGGTCAAACCGCCGCTCGACAATTCACGCTGCAACAGCTTCGTTGCAGACACAGACCGGGTGACACTGGACGTCGATATCGACAAAACAAAGCAGCTGATTGAAGCCGGAATCGACCCGCCCGCTTTCGAGCTGGCCGGCCCCAGGGAAAAAATATATTTCGATCCCAGCAAGCTCAAGTGTGCGATGGTGACCTGTGGCGGTCTCTGTCCGGGTCTCAACGACATCATCCGATCGATTGTCTTGCAACTCTACTACGGATACGGTGTCCGCAACATTTTCGGCATTCGTTACGGCCTCCAGGGGTTCATCCCCAAATACGGCCATGACGTTATCGCCCTGAATCCGGAGGTCGTCGCCAACATTTTGGACACCGGCGGTTCGATCCTCGGCTCGTCACGGGGACCGCAGTCGGTCGATGAAATCTTGGACAGCTTGGAGCGGATGAACATCGGCATCCTGTTTATGATCGGCGGTGATGGAACTCTGAGGGCCGCCTCGGCACTGGCCGACGCGATCAAGGAGCGCAGCCTGAAAATCAGCGTGATCGGTATCCCCAAGACCATCGACAACGACATTATCATGGTCTCGCGTTCATTTGGTTTCGACACGGCCGTTGATGTGGCCACCCGGGCTATCCAGGGGGCTCACAACGAAGCCAGGGGCTATCCAAACGGGATCGGGTTGATCAAATTGATGGGCCGCCATTCCGGATTCATTGCGGCAACGGCCGCTATTGCTCAACAGGATGTCAATTTTGTCCTGATCCCGGAAATCGAGGTCGACCTGGACGGTGAGAAAGGCTTTCTGCGAAGCCTCGAAGAACGGTTGAAACTCAGAGGCCATGCCGTTATCATCGTGGCCGAGGGCTTCGGCCAAAAATTGTTCGAGGGATCCGAAGAAGAACTGGATGCCTCCGGAAACGTGAAATTAAAGGACATCGGAATTTTTCTACGCGACAGGATCAAAGCATATTTCGCATCGCGTGGGACCGAGATTACACTGAAGTACATCGACCCCAGCTACATGATCCGGAGCCTGCCGGCCAACGCCAATGACAGTGTTTTCTGCGGTTTTTTGGGGCGTGATGCCGTGCATGCCGGCATAGCGGGAAAAACGAGAATGCTGGTCAGCCACTGGAACAATTTCTTTGTGCACGTGCCGATGAGTCTCTCGGCCGGCAAGCGCAAACGGGTCACAGCCTGCGGCAAACTGTGGCGCACCGTGTTGGAATCCACCGGACAAGGATCGCTGCGAAACGGCGGCGAATAGGCACCCCGCGATCGACCCTTTATTTCAGTTCCACAAACCCGTCACCTTCGATTCTGAGCATGCTGAGCTCTTTGAGCGCATCCCGCTGACCGTCGAATGAAGTGAGACCGGTAACACCGGGAAAGTCTCTCAATCTCAAGAGTTCCTCTTTGATGGCGGTCCTCGATTGAACGTCGGGGTGCTGACAAATCTGAAAGAGCATCATGGCGGTATCATAAGCCGTGGCCTCGATGACGCCCGGCGTCTCAGCGTAGGTGTCCTCAAACAGCTTGACGAATTCCCTGACCCGCCGATTTTGGCTTTCAGGAAAAAAGCCGTCGGACATGATGGCCCCCTGAACGTAATCCCTGGCCATTTCGATCATCTTAGGCGAATGCCACAAGTTCGTTCCCAATAGATACACATTCTCGATATCGTAATAGGCCAATTGGGGAACGATCAGTCCGGCTTTGGCCGGGGCATCGGGGATGAAAATCGCATCGAAATCGACGATCGCCTCGGGCCCCTCATCTTCCCTTCGTCCCCTGTCGCCGCGACTTATTTCCTGTTCCTTGCTGGTGATGGTATCGGAATCCTGCAGGGGGCGAACAATGTCCTTTAAATCCCAGGGGGTATCGTAGTACTGACCGACGAGCCTTTTGATCGGTTCTGCAAAATCGGTCTGGGAGGGATCGTAGGGCTCGACACCGACGACGCGGCCCCCATGCTGAATGGCCTCATCCCAGAAAAGATTCATGAACGTGTAACCGTATTTTTCTTCGGGATAGAGGATGACGAAGTTACGGGCCCCGAGCACGTCTGAGGCATACCCGACAATCCGCTTCACCTGCATTTCAGGCGTTAGAAAATTGCGGAAAACCCAGTCTCCGATCTCCGTAATGTTTTCTTTCTGGGTTAAGGTAATAATGGGGATGCCATTTTTCTGGGCGATCTCGGCCGCATATTCGGCATCGACAAGCGGCCCGATGATTGCGGCAACCCGTGCCTGAACGAGCTCCTCGATCGCCGCGGTCAAAGTGCCGGGATTGGAACCGCTGTCCTTTACGATCAACTGCACGGGCTGGCCCCCGATAGCCTGCTGCTGGTTGAACCGGGCCAATGCTATCTCGACGCCCTTCAATGCCTTTTCGCCATATACTTGATACCGACCGCTGAGCGGCAGCAAGCACCCGATGGTGGTTCGGTTGTAAACGGTTCGCCCCGAGAGCTCTTCCAACATCCGGCGGGCCTGCTGGTTGTATTCATGCGCCGGATAGGCCGCCACGAAATCCGAGAGTGCCTGAGCGGCTTGATCGTAATTGCTTTCTGCGGCCAGGTTGACCCCGAGCTGGTACATCAGATAGCTCCGAGGCAGATCGTCTTTCACATGTCCCAGCAGGGCAAAGATATCGCTGGTATTCAACAGGTTGATGGCGGTCTTCAGCTTTTCCTCGATCAATGTCGATTGTGGCGCCTCTGCCGAACGATAGGCCATGGCATAAAAATAAACGGCATCCTCGGGAGACTGCAGCGCAAGATAAGTATCGCCCAGAATCTCGTGTGTGCGCGCCTCCTGGCTCTTGGACAAGGGTTGCTCGAGCATCATCGCGCCAATCCGAACGGCATTGTCGTATAGGCCTTCTCCGTAATACGACGCCAAAATTCCGACTTTGGCATCATCCGCAAGCTCGTTGCGGGGGTAATCGGCCAGCAAGCGGTTGAATGAATCCCGGGCCGACCCGTATTGGCCCAGAACGTTCTGAACGGTGCCGATGCGCAGCAATACCGTCGCTACGGCCGGTCCGTCCGGATACTGGTCCAGGTATCGCTGGTAGTAGTCGAGAGCTTTTTCGTAGTTCCGGGCCTCGAAAAACCCATCGGCCTCGAGCACTGTATTTATTCCGGGATACACCGCCGCCGGAACCGGTTCTTTAACCACAGCGGGTCGCGGGGCACAGGCCCATACGAACAGGAGGCCGCCGACCACCAGGATGATGAGTTTCGATGTGCCTGTTTTCATGAGAATCTCAATCTCATTGATTAATTTTATTTGTATCCTGATACACACCGCGAGGATATCCCGCAGCAACCTTTCGTTCAACAGTTCACGACAGAGGGTTGTAAAGGCCGAGGGCCCGATGACTGCATACCGGATTCCGGCATGCGGTTCAAGGATTAGATCGTTACCCGGAGCTGAAATATCACGCTGCCGGGGCATTCACAAAAATGCGCCCGCTCACGCGGTGCAGTACAAGGTGAACCACTGTCGACCCGTGACACCACCGGCTCGTTTTCGCGGTCACGCATCGTCCGCGTAACGGTTCTGTACCGAACGGATGATATCGATGATCGAAAAGAATATGTCAACGAGTTCAGGGTCGAAGTGACGCCCGGCATTACTTTCCAAAGTGGTCAAAACATCGGATTCGTTCCAGGCTTCCTTGTAAATCCGGGCCGAGGAGAGCGCATCGTAGACATCGGCCAGGGCCACGATTCTGCCAAAAAGGGGAATTTCGGTCCCCTTCTTGCCCTGTGGCCGGCCGGCAGGATCGGTATGACCGGGCAGCGGCAAGCCGCTGACCAAATCGATATGGCCGGGATATCCCGATCCGTCCCACTTTTCGTGGTGTGTCAAAGCAACTTGGGAGGCGGCGTCATCGAATTCAGATTGCCGTCCCAGGAACAATTGCGCCCCCAGCACCGTGTGCTGTTTCATTATCTCGTATTCATCGCTGTTGAAACGTCCCGGTTTTTTAAGAATCAAATCTGAAATGGCAACCTTGCCGACATCGTGAAGCATGGCCGCCATGCGGAGCAGATCACGATTCAAATCGATTTCTCTCTGCGGCAAATTGCGCCGGGTGGCCCATTTTTCATAAATTTCAACCGCGAAACCACCGACGCGATTCACATGAGCGCCGGTTTCCTTCGGATCCCGCAGCTCAGCCATGCGGATCATCCTCAGAATGATGGCGCGCATCATCTGGGCACGCTCCAACGCCACGGCGGCAATACTGGCAAAGTGCAGCATTATTTTTTCGTCTTTTTCGGAAAATGAGATGACGTTCTTGTCGTCATCCTGAGCATTGATGATTTGCAAGATTCCCAGAATTGCGCCATTGGCGGATTTCAAGGGAATGGTCAGCGCGCTGCAGGTGGCGTAGCGAGACGCCTCATCGAATTCTTTGCTGAAGTTGTAAGGCGCGGTCGCTTCGATTTCATAAACATGAGCAATATTGAGAGGCTTTCCCGTGGCCGCGACGTACCCGGCAATACTCTGCTCGTTGATTGGCAGGGAAAAGGTCGAGTAGATTAGTTTTTCGCCTTTCGGCAGCCGTTTCTGGAGGGTGTCATTCTGGGTATAAGCAAACTGCAGGATCTGATCTTCGGCAATGTAAATCGACCCTGCATCCGCGTTCACAAAGCGCCGGGCCTGGGTAAGAATATGCTCCATAAGGATGTCGAGGTCGCTGACCCGATTCAATTGAATGACCAATCGACTCAACGTCTCCATCTTTTCTTTTTCGGTCAACATCGTTGCATCTCCCAGAATCGGTGTCCGTCACGGTAGATGTGCCGACCTGTCGAGTTCCAGTTTCACGGGTGATCGGGCCGGGGAAAACAACCCCTAGTTTCAAATCTCCAGAGGTAGAAACATATCACAGGCCGCAGTAAAATAGAATAGCCGGGCCCGACAGACGGAACCGGTCAGGCAGACGACGCCGTTCGAAGCATCCCGCGCGGCAACAGCTAAAACGCGATTCGAAACCGTATCCGACAGGCAAACCGAAAATGAAGGGCAGCCGGCCTCATGCACCCGAGAACATTTGCAAAACGGGCGCCGATATGCTAAATTATATTGTACTCGCAAGTCTATCTATTTGTTGCCGAACGAACTCAAGTACGACATGAAAAATTTTTAAATTATAACTTGATATTTATTTCATAAGCTCCTGAAAGGAGGTTATTTTTTATGTACCGGTTGAAATTCATCATCCCGCTTTTTTTTCTCGTGTTCACGGGCGCAGCTTCGGCAGAGTTCTACAAATACGTGGATGAAAAGGGCAATGTTCATTTTACAGACGATTTTAATCAAGTGCCCGTCAGTCAGAGGGAACAGGTCCGAGGCTACGAAGAATATCGGCAACCGGAGCCTGCAGCAGCGTCGCAGGCCAAAATTGACCCTGCCGGCGAACCGGGTGCAGACGAAACCGCGTCGAGCGAAACGCGTGATGACGGCGAAACGCTCGATTTCGGCAATCAGTTAAAGGCGCTGGATCAAAGAAAAGCCGAATTGGCCGGCGAGTACGAAGAGCTCTTGAAGGAAAATGCTCATCTGAACGAAATGAAAAAGACCGTCAAGAACAGGGCCGCTGCGGACCAGTATAACGAAAACGTTCGGAAGTTGAACGCAAAACTACAAGAGCACGACCGGAAGCGAAAAGAATTTTTTAGTGATGTAGAGAATTACAACGCCAGAGTCGGCCAAGAAAACAAGGCCAGACAAAAATCAAAATCGACGACCTCCCAAGGGCCGCCGCCGCAAGGCGGCACTACCCCATAAGCCGGATTACCCGCCGGCTCTCTGCGGCGGAGGACTCATGCAAATCTTGCCGCCATGACACACTATATCACCAAAGAATTTGTCAAAATAGCAACCCTGGAGAGCCTCGTGGAAGCCCAGGTTGTGGAATCCATTCTCACGGATCAACACATTCCCCATCGGATACGCTCGTTTCACGACACGGCTTATGATGGGCTGTTTCAACTTCAAAAAGGATGGGGTGACCTGTATGCACCGGCATCATATGAATTGGAAATCTTAGAAATCCTGACCGGCATACGCACCCAATCGACGCCTCCGGAACCGTGACGCGATCCTCCACATGCCGATCGGACGCAAACAAGACGGCACTGGCTCAGCCCCCTTAATTCTTGCTGTAACAGTTGAACTTATATATATATCTAATCGATAATAAAGGATTTTCTAAATGACAAAGATTTCCGCCAAAGAATTCGAGGAAGCCCTGCGCATTGGTCGTCCCCCCACCATTGCGCGTCTCTTTCCCAACTCGAGAGCCCTGATCGTAAGTGGCAAATTCATCGACCGTGCAATGCTGGCCAAAGGCAGGGCCATCGCCATGGCCGCCAATGGACGAAGCAATATTGTCATCCGGGGCGTACTGCGCGCCGCTCAGAAGGCCAACGCGGCCCTCATCGTCGAAATCGCAAAATCAGAAGGCGGCGCCAGCGCATATTGCGCCGTTAACTATTGGAACATCGCCCGTCAGGTGGATGCCGCCTGCAATGAACTGGGCATAACGGTACCGGTCGCCGTCCATGCCGACCATTACGGCATTAAAAACGATGCTGATGTCGCGGCGGCAAAAATCGAGATCCCGACGCTTTTCGAAGCCGGGATCACATCGATCGCCATCGATGCCTCCCACCTGCCCGACGACCAGAACCTGATCGCCAGCATCGCACTTAATCGATGCGTACCGGATTGGGCAGGCCTCGAAACCGAAGTAGGTGAAATAAAGGGGAAAGCCGGCCTGTCCACCGTGCCGGAAGCCCTTTTTCTCATGCAGGGGCTGAATGCCCATGACATCTTCCCGGACTGGATCGCCTTGAACAACGGCACCACTCATGGGATCGAGGCCAGCGCGCAGGGTATTCAAGTCGACTTGACCCGGCAGATCCACGATGCGCTCGCCAAATACAACGTGTCCGGAGCCCAGCACGGCACCTCCGGCAACAGTACGGAGCGACTCAAACAGATTGCCGACCAAACCCGGACCACCAAGGCCAACGTGGCCACCGCCCTACAGATGATTTCCTGGGGACTGGAGGTCAATGACTACGGAAACGCCCTCATCGATGAGCAGGGCAATTTTGTAAAAATTGAAGGCCAGGGGGTCACTGAAGACATGTGGCGGCAGATGGTCGCCTATGCGCAAGCCAACAATCTCAAAGCCGGCAACTATAAAAAACTCAACCTGCCTTTCGAAAACAAGCTCCTCGGTCAGCCCCTGGATATCCGGGAGCGCATGGTTCGGCGTGTCGAAGACTTTGCTTACCATCTTATGGTCAATGTTTTCAATGCGGCTGAAACGGCCCCTTTGGCCATTCAGACGATTCTGGCGTCCGGCAGTTGTGATCCAGGTCCCAGGGCCGAGAGAATCGAAGATCCGGCGGAATGGATACCTGAAAAAATCGTCCGCCGAGCCCGGTCCATCCCATCGACCAAGGGCCCGGACGGAAACTTCGATGATTAAACGTGATGATTTCGTAAAAAGTCAGCTGCAGATTTTTCAGTCACACAATGTAGAGTATGGTAATTATCTCAACATCCATATAACGTGGTTTTAATGTGACAGTTGAACTTTTTACGAGATCATCAAAAGGATTCTTCTCCTGATTTTTTTGTAAAAAACGACTCGGAGATTAGAGGATTTAGTACTCAACTAACTGCTTTATTTAGATTTTATTAATTCATTCAGCATCCTGTCAACCTCTCCAAAATCCCGTTGAAGTTCCGACACGCTTTCTGTTTCTTGGTTTCCCAATAAACGTTTAAACACAATCAATGAAACTTTGGTTCATCTTTTAACTATTTTTAATTTATGGGTATTTTTAGGCCCTTGAATCCTCGACCCCTTGAATCCTGTTGGAATCACCCATTTCTCTGGAGACGTTTTAGCAAATTATTGTTCAAGGTTTCAAACCGGGGGGCCGATAACAAATCCAGGCAATCACTGCCGGCTGGAAAATATTTTCAGATCATAGCAAACAATGGTGATGCAACATGTACATAACGAATTATCAGATGCATAATGTCTTGAAAGTTTACACCAGCCAACTGAGCAAGTGCAGGGCGCCGGTTCCCGACAGCCTGGCCGTTCGTAAACCGACATCGGACGCCATTGACATATCGACCGAAGGCAGGCGCCAGAAACTCATTGAACGGATTGCGTCGGACATCGTTGCCCGCATCAGAAACGGAGGCAGCAGAGACAACAGTGAGACGAGAATAACAGAGAACCTTAAAGAAGAATCGAAAGGTCCAAGCAGAGCCCCGAAAAGCCGCAATGCCAAATTTATTTACAATGTCATCCGGGGTGAAGCAGAGAAGAAAACGAATACATTATCGGTTGAAGATGCCGAGTTTCTGGCCAGGCGGTTCGAGGAGTTGGTCAGAAAGATGATGGATCGTAGCGCGCACTCATCTTCTGTTTGAAGCGGCAGCGGTGAAAATGAAGCAAACGACAGGGGAAACAGAGACCGCTGCCTTTTCACCGGGTTTCAGGGATGTGCCACGAAGCGATAAATGAGGGTCAAAATCGGCCCTTTATCGTCTGGGGACGATACGCCTTGAATCCGAATACCGAGCGCGCAGTACAGGAGGTAACAAGACATGATCAATGCCATTGGAGAAGCCATCGTGCAGCAGACCACGCGCGCAAGTCTCAGCAGCGCGGTCAATGACAGAGAGGTTGCGGTACAAAAAGAAATGCAGGCCAGGCAAAAGCGTCCGGTCGAAAAGACCGATGAGAGCCGCAGTTTGGGACGTCAGCCGTCGGAAGAAGAAAAAACCGACACCACCACCCGGCAACGTTTCGAGGAAGGAAAAATAGTCCTCGAAAAATACGATCGCAGGGGTAAACTCGTTAAGAAAATTCCGCCGGGGTATGTCCCTTTGAGCGAAATTGCTTGACCGGCTTATTCCGGGAAGTGGGAGTTCGTTTATTTCTGGTGTTTAGTGGGGCTTAGGATGGCTGCGGTCGCAGTCTATTTTCAACCGCGCGCAAGCAACTCGGGAACCGCAAAAAAACAAAACGCTCTTGACCCGAAACCGGCTGCCACGGTAATCTGGTGCTTGACGGATGCCGCAAAGAAGAACCCTCGGAAACACCCTTGGGAAAAACAGCGGTTAAACAGCCCGGTTTATGTCTTCTTCCGTTTTGATTTGCTCCCAAATCCTATCTAATTCTGCTTG
>JBDNAO010000097.1:0-10942 GCA_039768375.1 Desulfobacterales bacterium
CGCGAAATGAAGGTTTCGGGTGAACGGATTCTCAAAATTGACAACTGGGATTTCATTTCCGCCATTATTTGGCCGAAACGCTGCTCGGCATCGGGAAATTCCTGTGAAAACACCGCCCGCTCCCAATACCGCATCTGAAAAAATAGAGTCATCAAGTTGCGGATGTTCCTCTCGATGCCAATGATGTTTTCACCTCGCGCGGCAATATGGGACTCCTTATTGATGAAATAGGCTAGTTGAACATAGTTGAGACAAAACAAAAAAACCAAAACACCCGCGATCGTGTAGAATCTTTGATTGATCGTGCGAAACATGCCGGTTCCTTCTTATTTCTCTATGACTTCCAGTTCGACCCGTATGGGCGAGACCGGCTTTTCTCCCCGCCAATAACGCGCCAGGCTTGAAACCGCCAAAGCACCCATTTTCTCAGGTTTTTGGGCGATGGTCGCGTTGATTCGGCCTTGCCGCAGGGCCTCGCGCGCCGCTTGAATGCCGTCGAAACCAACCAGCACTACAGCCGAGGAAGCCCCCCTCGCTTCCAGTGCCTCCGCTGCGCCCAAAATCATGTTGTCATTGTGGGCAAAGACCCCGTCAAACAGCAAGTTCCGTTGCATTGTCCGTAGGACGACCTTTTTGGCTTTTTGTTGCTCGAAGTCGGCCACTTCCCGTGCCACAACCTTGATATCCGGGAATGCCTTTAGGGCCTCATTGAAGCCAGCGCCTCGCTCCAGAGCCGCCGAGGTGCCGGGAATACCCTCCAATTCGATCACTCTACCCTTGCCTCTTAAGAGGCGGGCCATCAATCTGGCGGCCATCCGCCCACCCTCCACATTGTCGGATTCGATGTGGCAGATGGTCTGGCCTTCAGAAGCCTTGCGATCCACCGTGATGACGGGGATATTCAGGTTGTTGGCCAGTTCTATACCGGGCCCCACAGTCTCAATGTTGGTGGGATTGACGATGAGGGCATCAATGCGTTCGTTCAGAAAGGCTGACAGATCGATCAGTTGCTGCGCATTGTTATCCCTTGCATCTGCAACCACCAATTTGGCGCCGTGCAATACGGCCGCATCCAGAACCGCCTGGTGGAGTGAGATAAAAAACGGGTTTAGAAGGCTGGAGATTGAAAGTGCGATGGTTTTGTCAAAGGTCTCGTAGGTGACCAAATCCACTGGCGTCGGTTGATGGACCGGAAGCTTTTTCCCTTCAAGGGCGAGCTCGGCCAACTCAACACCGTACTGCCCCATTAATTCAGGGTGCTGTTCAACTGTGGCATGCATCCTGCCGCTTTGCATTTCCGAACGCACCGCTTCGATGTTGTCGTAGCCGGCCAGCACTGTTTTGCCAGCCAGGCCCGAGATATCCAGGGCCTGAAGAACACCCAGGGCCATTTTATCATTGGCGCAGAAGACGCCATCCACAGGCGCATGGATGCTGAGCAGTTTAACGGCAAGAGAAAGCGCTTCATCGGTGTGCCAGTTAGCGCTCTCGCTTGCCACAATTTCAATGCTGCTGTCCTGCGTGATCGCCTCGATGAACCCGGTCTTGCGAAGTTCGGCATTTTCAACGCCACGGATTCCCTCAATAACGACCACGCGCCCATGGCCATTCAACCTGTTGCGAACATAGGCACCCACTTGCGCGGCACCGGCACGGTTGTCAGGACCGACAAAAGGGATGGTCAGATTGTATTTCTGTAAGGTAGCCTTGTGAAGTGGGTTGTCGATATTGATCACAACGATACCGCTCGCAAGTGCCTTCTGGCAAACCGGCACCAGTTGCTTGGAGTCAGCTGGAGCGATGACAATGGCACCGTAGCCTCTCGAAATAAGATTTTCCATAATGCTGATCTGGCGCTCAACATCCGTTTCCCGTTCGACGCCAAACACTTCAAGCGGAACTTTGGAGCGGTTGGCATAGGCCTTGGCGCCAAGTTCCATCTTAGAGAAAAAGGGATTGGTGAGCGCTTTCATGACGAGCGCCACGGTCTTCTCATTGGCGGCCAACACGGTTGTATTAAAAAACAAGGCGCTGCAAGAAAAAATCAGCGCGTATGCAGATAGAAAAACCGCGGTCGATCTCAAACATTTGCTGAACATCCTGTTCTCCTCATCTCTTGTTTACGACTCGTCACCGTGAAGCCGTAATAGACGTTGACAAGCATTGCTGTCTTTTCGCCTGTAAGGGTCACGGTAAGAAATAATTCCACACGATTGCGCCGGATTATGGTTTGTCTACAAGACACATCCACCTGCGCATATCGGGATATGTGTGGGTGGATGTAACGCAGTAGACGGGCCATAAAACAAGCAAGAGGTGGAATTATTTATTGTCGGGGCCCTAAAGCCAATATGCTATAGAGTCGGGGCTATCCTGCCACAAAAAAAGAATGACCGATGAAAGCTCTTGCTAATTCTCAAATTACATCATTAGATTTTTATGATTTTATCAAATTTCCAACTCCACCAAATCCAGCCTCACCGGCTTGGCTTCAACGTTTATACCTGTCTTGCTTTTCCGCAACACAATATTTTTTAACCATATCCGGTTGTCTTCTTCCGGGTAATCGGTGCGGAAATGGGAACCCCGACTTTCAGTGCGCTCCAGTGCGGCCCGGCAAACCAACTTGGCCACGCACCGCATGTTTTGAAACTCCAGTAGCCTTATGAGATCGGTGGGACTTGAGACGGCGACCCGAGGCCAGGGTTCCCGCAGGCGCTTTAACGCCTCTCCAAGCTCACTTTCTTGGCGAATCACTCCTGCCTTGTCCCACATCAATTGCTTTAATTCGTTAATCAACTGTTTTGCACTCAATCCTTGGTTGGAAAATGCCCCTTCCAACCGGGATCGTTCTTTCTCAAAGGTATTCTTAGGTACTATAGCTTTTCCGATGTCCCTGGTCCGTTCGGCAGCCATTTCACCTACCCATGAACCCATGGCAAAAATTTCGGCCAGAGCATTGCCTCCCAGTCGGTTCGCCCCATGCACACCGGCAGTTGCCTCCCCGACCGCAAACAAACCTTTAAGGGGTGTCTCGCCGCACTGATCCGTAACAATACCACCCATACAAAAGTGGGCCGTGGGTGTCACCTTGAAGGCTTTTTGTCCCTTCCACCACCTTGACGGCAGGATAGGCGACATTTGTCTGGCCGTCTCCTCGGAAAGAGCCGCCATATCCATGAAGACTTCCTGATCCGGCGAAACCCCTTGTCTGATCTCGTTGGTAATAAGCTGTGCCAGTTGATCCCGTGTCACCTTGGTGGGGTCGGCGATACCATGACACTCAAGTATATTCTCGCCCCGCCCATTGCATAAAACCACGCCGGGTTGCGCCAACATCTTTTCATAAAGGATCAGCCTGTTTCCGCGTTTACCCGTTGCTGTGGGATAAAACTGGACAAATTCCATGTCTTTCAATGGGATACCCAAATCATAGGCCAGCGCCTGACCGTCGCCGGTAATTCCAGGTACATTATTGGTGTTCAAATAGATTTGGGCGTATCCGCCGGTGGCCAATACAACCACTTTTGCGTATAGAGTAAAAAATCGGCCATCAGCGGTGATACCGGCGGCACCACAGATGCGATCTTCAGCCGCCATTAGCCGGGTTACAAAAACTTGCTCCGCAAAGCGAACGCCAACCTGCTTTGCACGGCGCTTTAGGGGCAAGACGAGGTCGCTGCCAGTCCAGTTTGTACCGTAAACATGGCGTGAATACCGGTGGCCGGGAATTTTGATCACGCGAAGTGTACCCTCATGATTGTCGAAATACACACCACATTCTTTCAGGAAAGTAATCTCAGAATGCGTGCGTTCAGCCACTTTGGCAACCATCTTTTGATCGTTCAGATACCGTCCGCCTTTAACCGTATCTATAATATGCACGTTTTCGTCGTCGTCCGGTGTCCCCCATCCGGTTGCAGCGATGATGGCCTTAGAAATATAGGTATTGGAGCAGGGGCCTAATTTACTTTTAGACGCAAGAAGAACATCGGCATTGCACAATTTGGCAGCAATGGCCGATCTTAGGCCCGCACCACCGCCACCAATAACCAACACATCGCAAGACAGCTTTTCATGACTTCTCACCAGCACGGTAGATTCCTCTTCGTTTAGAGTCTATTCGCCTGATATACATAAAGCAAGGCACCACAATCATTATATTAGAAGGCATAAAGCCGCCCTAAATTCAACCCTTGCAAAATGGTAGGTTTTGGCTGTCATTTTAAAAATTTATCATGCTTCTCCGTACTCTTCGTTAACATAAATGCGCGTTTTATTTTGCCTTCCTAAAATCAAACCTTCCAATGACAGGACCCATTACCCATCACCTAAAATTTACTTCTGACCGCGCTTTTTTTCCTTAAGACAAACTTGGTTGCCTCGATCAGGACGAAGACCAGGAACCCGACCACTGATACCGTCGCCAGCTCGGCAAGGGTCGGCACGGTGATGCCGAAGGCCTCCCGCACGGCCGGGATTTGGACGAGAACCGCAACCAGGACCAGCTCCCAACCTAAAGCCATCAGAAGCCAAGTGTGCGGTGGTGCCTGAAAGATGCTGAGGATGAGCGAGCGACAATTCAAGGCGATCACCAACTCGACGACGATGAAGAGAAAAAAAATAGTGGTGCGGGCCTGGGTGAGGTCCGACAGGTTTAGGTAGAAGATGAGGAAAAAGAACGGGCTTTCGATAAGGACCGCTCTCAAGATGAAGGAGAGGATGTCCCAGCTGAAGAAGCTTTCCTGCGGGTCCCGCGGCGGGCGCTGCATGATGTCCCTGTCCGGCGGAGACACGCCCAGTGCCAGGGCCGGAAGGCCGTCGGAGGCCAGGTTGATATACAGGATGGCGGCCGGCAGCAAGGGCAGGAATTCCGGCCCAAGCACAAGGACGATGCCGCCGATGACGATCACCTCGGTGATGTTGCATTGCAACAGGTACGCCAGGTATTTTTTGATATTGTCATAGATCCAGCGCCCCCTTTCGATGGCGCTGACGATCGTGGCAAAGTTGTCATCGCTCAGAATCATGTCGGCCGCTTCCTTGGCCACGTCCGTGCCGCTGATGCCCATTGCGATGCCGATATCGGCGTGCTTCAGGGCCGGCGCGTCGTTGACGCCGTCTCCGGTCATGGCCACGACGTCACCCCTGGCCTTCCAGGCCTTGACGATCTTCAGCTTGTCGAGCGGGGAAACCCTGGCGTAGACGGTGACCTTGTCGACGAGGACCTCGAACTGCGCATCGGTCATCTCCTCCAGTTCTTTCCCGGTCAGCACCAGATCATCGTCACGGTAAATGCCGAGTTCCCTGGCCACGGCTACGGCCGTCAGCCGGTGATCACCGGTGATCATAACCGGCTTGATCCCGACCTCACGGCACGTTCGAACAGCAGCCAATGCTTCCTCGCGCGGCGGGTCCATCATGCCGACCAGACCGAGAAAGACCATGTCGGTCTCGAGCGCATGATCCGGACCGTTGACCCCGATGAGGGGCCGGGATACGACTGCCAACACCCGCAGGGCGTCGCCGGCCATGGCCGTGGCGTTTTGCATGATGTCGGCACGCTTTTCGGAAGTCAGCGGGACAATTTCGCCGGCTTCGATCATAAAGGTGCAGCAGTTCAAGACCACTTCGGGCGCCCCTTTCATGTACGCCATCGGCTGACCGCTCTCTGGCCGGTGGATTGTCGTCATGCGCTTTCTTTCAGAACTGAACGGAAATTCTTCAATGCGCGGTTGCGCCGAACGTGTTTCCTCTAATGAGATGCCGGCCTTGACGGCCGCGACCAGAAATGCGGCTTCGGTGGGATCACCCTTTATGGTCCAACCGTCTTCACCACTGCGAAGTTCCGAATCGTTACACAGCACCCCGCCCGTCAGCAGGTGGTTGAGCGCAGCATCAATTGTCAACAGCCGGCCGCCCGGATCCCTGAAGGCTCCTTCCGGATCATACCCCGACCCGGTGACCTCGATCGACCGACCCGCGGTAAACACCCGTCGGACGGTCATTTCACCGCGTGTCAAAGTCCCCGTCTTGTCGGTGCAGATGACGGTGGTGCATCCGAGCGTTTCGACGGCCGGCATTTTTTTGACCAAGGCATTCTTGCGGGCCATGGCGTGCATGCCGAGCGCGAGGGCTCCGGTGACAATCGCCGCCAGTGCTTCGGGTACCGCGGCCACGGCCAATGCAATGGCAAACATCAGCATTCTCAGAACAAAGCCGGTGTCGACCGTTCCGAACCGCAGTTCGCGCGCCAGGCTGATGGCGACAACCAGACCACAAATTGAGAGACAGATCAGACCCAGCCACTTGCCGATCTCGTCGGTCCGCTTCTCCAACGGGCTTTTGTCCACCTCGACCGCGGCGACCTCCTCGGCAATTTTACCGAATTCGGTCTGCATGCCGGTGGCGACGACGACGCCGCGGCCACGGCCGAAGGTGATCGTTGCGCCGGTGAAGGCCATGTTCTTCATGTCGTGCACCACCGTGCCTTCCGGCAGAACCGTGTCGGCCTTTTCGACGGAAACCGATTCACCGGTAAGCGCGGCTTCGTCGCAATGGATCGAATGGTTTTCGATGATTCGGATGTCAGCCGCCAGCTTATCGCCAGCTTCCAATACCAGTATATCCCCCGGGACGATCTCCGTGGCCGCAAGGTCCGCCGTCAATCCCTTGCGAATCACCGTCACCGTCGATGACAGCATCTTTTTGAGCGCCTCGAGGGCCCTTTCGGCACGATACTCCTGAACGAACCCAAGCACGGCGCAGAAGACGACGATGATCAATATAACGGCGGCATCGACCAGTTCGCCCACCAGTGCCGAAAGGACCACGGCGACAATCAGAATGACGATCAGAATGTTTTTGAACTGATGGATGAATATCGTTATCGGTGAAACGGCTGCCTCATGTTTGAGCTCGTTAGGCCCGACACGTTCGAGCCGTCTCCCGGCTTCATCCGGCGTCAAACCCTTCAGCGGGTCGGTCTCCAGTTCTTCCAAAACCGCTTCTCGGCTCATCGCGTGCCACAAGGGCTTTCGAATCATTTGTGAATCTCCTCGAAACAGATTGCAGCGTCATGGCGACGCCACTCTCGAGCTACACCAACAGGGCAAATATTTCAACGAAATCGATTTCTCAAGTTGTTGAGTCTGCGAACCTTACCATTGTCAGGCAGAGGCAGGACCCGTTGGTCCGGGGTCAAACAGAAGGCATCGATAGGCGGCGCAGGTGAACGATCAGTTGATCCATGTCCTGCGGAAGCGGGGCTTCAAAAACTACCGGCACCAGGCGACTCGGGTGAGTACAGGTCAATCGCCAGGCATGCAACATTTGTCGCTTGACCTGTCGGATGAGAACAAGGGTGGCTGCGGTTGGACACTGGTACACCTTGCGGCGGGCGTAAACCGGGTCGCCGAGGATGGCATGATTGATGGCGGCGCAATGGACACGGGCCTGATGGGTTCGGCCGGTTTTCAAGTTCAATTCGACCAGCGTCAGGCCTTTGAACCGCTCGAGCACTTCCCAGCGCGTCTCGGCCATGCGAGGTTTGCGGCTGCTGATCGACATGCGCTTGCGGTCCACTGGATGCCGGCCGATCGGAAGCTCAATTACGCCGCTGTCGTCGGCCATCTCGCCGAAGACGACGGCAAGATAGATTTTTCGAATGCTGCGAGCGGCAAATTGACCCGCAAGATGGGCATGCGCGGCCGCGTTCTTGGCGACAACGAGTATGCCGGAGGTGTCTTTGTCCAACCGGTGAACGATGCCCGGCCGCAACTCGCCGCCGATAGGCCCGATGGTCGGACAGTGATACAGAAGGGCATTGACCAGAGTGCCCGACGCGTGGCCGGGGGCCGGGTGAACGACCACCCCGGCAGGTTTGTTCAGGACGATCACATCGTCATCTTCGTGGAGAATATCCAAGGCCAGCGGCTCCGGTTTCACCACTGTGTCAGCCGGCGGCGGTATACGGCCGGAGATCTCATCCTTCACCTGCAGCCGGTAACCGGGCTTTCTAGACCGGTTGTTGACCGTAATCTGGCCGTGCTGAATCAGAGCTGCCGCCTGAGAGCGCGTCAAGGCGGATACACGGGAGGCAACCAACCAATCGAGGCGCGTCCCCGCATCAATGGGATCGACAACGATGTGAAAAACACCGGTGGAGGGCATGTTGAGAGGAAAAATTAGAGGCTGGAGTCCTGGGCTTCGGCCGGCGTGAAAAACGATTCGATTTCGGAGATAATGGTCTCTTCGTCGGTCTTCCTGGCCGTTGACAGTTCTTTGACGAGCAAGACCTGAGCCGTGTCGTATAGCTTGCGCTCACCGAATGACAGATCCTTTGTCAATTTCAAAAGCGATAGATCCCGAAAAACCTCGGCCACATCATAAAGAGAGCCGGTTTTGATCTTGTCCATGTATTCACGGTAACGCCGATTCCAGGTCTGGTTGTCGTTCAGGGTCTCCTTTTTGGCCTTCATCACCTCGTAGACTTTGGGTATTTCCTTTTTATCGATAATGTCTCTCAAACCGACCGAATCGACATTGCGAATGGGAATCATGATCAACATGTTGTTTTCGAGAACCTTCATCATGTAAAAATCATGCTTTTCTCCGTTGATCACGCGACTTTCGATGGCTTCGATCTTCCCGACGCCGTGGGCCGGATAGACGGCAAGATCGCCGACGCGAAACTCTTTTATTTTCGGTTTCTTCGATATGGTTTTCGTCTGCCCGCTCGATTTTTTACTGCTCATTTATACACCGATAGGAAAAATTTGTGCCCTGCCGACTAACAGTTATCCGCCGAAGACCGGCCGATTCATCTTTACAGAATATCGGCAGCATCAAGTGTCACACTTGCCGGACCCGGACAACACGCAAAACAGCGCCAATTCGAAATCTTCGGTCCGCACTAATCGGTCCGGGGACGGCAATCGAACCGAACTGGGTGATATTAAATAAAATATTAACCTTAGTTTTGTACCACAGCCACGATCAACAATCAATAGAAAAAAAGGATCGGCGCGCTATTGCCGGGCGCCGATCCTTTTTTTTCCGTTAATTAATGACGACGTCAAAAAATCCCGCGTCGCTATCATCCCATTTTAATCAGAAGTGGAACCAGCAACAGGGCGACAACGTTCAGGATCTTGATCATCGGGTTAATGGCCGGGCCGGCGGTATCCTTGTAGGGGTCGCCGACCGTGTCACCGGTCACCGCCGCCTTGTGGGCATCACTGCCCTTGCCGCCCAAGTGGCCGTCTTCGATGTACTTCTTGGCGTTGTCCCAGGCAGCGCCGCCGGTCGTCATGGAAATAGCCAAGAACAGGCCGGTGACGATGCTGCCGATCAAGAGGCCGCCCAAGGCAATTTTGCCCAAAACCAGGCCGACAACAACCGGCACCACAACCGGCAGAAGGGCCGGAATGATCATCTCTTTGAGGGCGAACTTGGTGACGATATCGACGCAGGCCGCGTAGTCCGGCTTTCCGGTCCCTTCCATGATACCCGGAATGTCACGGAATTGACGCCGCACCTCGTCCACGACCGCCCCACCGGCTTTGCCGACCGCGCGCATGGAGATGGAAGCAAACAGATACGGCAGCATCCCGCCGAGGAACAGGCCGATAATGACGTTGACGTTACTCAGGTCGAACGAGAGTTTCTCACCGCCGCCGTGCAATACAAATTCCTGGGTGTAAGCGGCGAAGAGCACCAGCGCCGCCAGACCGGCGGAACCGATAGCATAGCCCTTGGTGACGGCCTTGGTGGTATTCCCGACGGCATCCAGCGGATCGGTGACGGCCCGCACGCTCTCGTCCATACCGGCCATCTCGGCGATGCCGCCCGCGTTGTCGGTGATCGGACCGTAGGCATCGATGGCGATGACCATACCGGTCATCGACAGCATCGACATGGCTGCCATGGCGATGCCGTAAAGTCCGGCAAAGTAATGGGCGAGCCCGATGCTCAGACAGATGGCCAGAACCGGCAGAGCCGTGGATTCCATGCTGACGGCCAGGCCGGCGATGATGTTGGTGCCGTGACCGGTGGTGGAGGCGTCCGCCACCAGTTTAACCGGCTTGCGGATACCGGTGTAGTATTCCGTGATGATAACGATCACAACGGTTAACACCAGGCCGACCAGTGCCGAATAGAAAACCGCCATGGGGGTGATGACCCTGACACCGGGGATTTCGAGCGTCGGCATCAGCTGTTTACAGGCGACGACAAATGCGATCGCCGCCAGAATGGCCGCTCCGAACATCCCTTTGTAGAGAGCGCCCATGATGTATTCGTTGGCGCCCAGACGGACAAAGCCGACCGCGATGATGGAAGCCACGATGGAAATGGCGCCGAGGACCAGCGGGAATTCGGTGGCGATGAGCTGGTCGGGAAACAGGAGGTTCCCCAGCAGCATGGCGGCCACCGCCGTTACGGCATAAGTCTCGAACAGGTCGGCCGCCATGCCGGCGCAGTCGCCGACGTTGTCGCCGACGTTGTCGGCTATGACCGCCGGGTTGCGCGGGTCGTCTTCGGGAATCCCGGCTTCGACCTTACCCACCAGGTCGGCACCGACATCCGCACCCTTGGTGAAGATGCCGCCGCCCAGACGGGCGAATATGGAGATCAGGCTGCCGCCGAACCCCAAGGCCACCAGGGCAATGACCGCCTCGCGCACCGGAGTTCCGGTAGCGATCAGGATGGTGTAGAAACCGGCGACGGCGGTCAGGGCCAAACCGGCCACGATCATGCCGGTTACCGCACCCCCTTTGAAGGCCATGGCCAGGCCTTGTTTCAGCCCGCCGCGGGCGGCCTCGGCCGTGCGCACGTTGGCAATGACCGATACCCGCATGCCGATGTAACCGGCGATGAAAGATGCCGTCGCGCCGCAGATGAAACCGATGGCGGTCTTGATGTTCAGGAAGATCGCAATCAG
>JBDNAO010000098.1:0-6369 GCA_039768375.1 Desulfobacterales bacterium
ACGACGCCGATCATTGGCATGTCCGGAACCCCCCTACTATTGAACGACTCAGATTTCGACACGGTACTCTTTAAGCCCTTCCCCCTGCAGAGCCTGATCAATGCTGTCAGAACCTTTCCCCCTGTCGCCGACTTCCAAAGGATCAGATTGAGGGCCTGCGCCTGAGAATAAAGGATTGCGACCCCCACAAGGGCTCACCCAAAGATAACATCACACTTTGAACACCGATCCGCTATTGAATTAGGTTATTTCGGCATTATCGTAGTGTTTATGGCTTACACCATGTAGCGCCGACTGTCACCCATAGGGGTTTGGCGACCGGTCGCTGTTGAAATTTACTCACTGCGACGCCTTGGTAGAAGGTCATTTAAAAGAGCGTCCGCAGGAAATAACGAAAGGAGATGATCATTATGGCGCAAGACAAGTTCAGAGTGACGCCGGATGTCTGCACGTATATGAGCGAAGATGAACACACCCTGAATATCCAGGTTTCCATTCCGGGCGTCAAAAAGGATGACATCCGTCTCCGAATGCTGGACGACAGCTTCAGTCTTACGGCCCCGGGAAATGATGTGGAGTATGTTGCGGCTTCGGCATTCTGTTGCCCGGTAAAGGCGAATGAAGCGCAGGCCAACTATGAGGATGGCTGCCTCAAGATAGCGGTACCGCTAAAGAATCCGTTCGAAAATGCCGTAGAGGTGCCGGTCAACTAAGGTAACGATCCAAACGTCTCCCGGCTCGACAGACAGAATTGCCTGTCGGGCCGGTTCATTTCGGATCGCAAACTCAAAAACGTGAACAAAATTATGGTCTTGTAGCCCGTTTGCTATTTGTCAGGAAACGTCGCCTTTGAGGCCGATACTATCCGCCACCTCACGCATACCCATGATGGTGTCGGTTATCAGTTCGTTCAATTCGAGCCCCAACATCCGGGCGCCGTTCTCGATAATCGAGCGATCCACACCGGCGGCAAACCGCTTGTCCTTCCACTTCTTTCTGACCGATTTGGCCTTCAGATCCATTACACTCCGTGAAGGGCGAACGAGCGCGGTTGTGACAACCAGTCCGGTCAGCTCATCGATGGCGTAGAGGATTTTTTCCATGTCTGTCTGGGGGGCCACATCCGTGCAGATTCCCCATCCGTGACTGACCACGGCCCGGATATATTCCGGTGGCCAGTTGTGGTTCTGCAGTATTTCCTCGCTTTTGCGACAGTGCTGATCAGGATACATTTCGTAGTCCAGGTCGTGGACCAGACCGACGATGCCCCATTTATCCTCATTCTCACCGTATTTGCGGGCCATGTAACGCATGACGCCCTCTACTGCGAGAGCGTGCTTGATCAGACCCTCGTTCTTGTTGTATTCCCGCAGCAAATCAATTGCGGCATCTCGTGTTGGAACAGTCGATTCCGTCATGTGTCCTTCTCCTACTTGAAAAGCATTGATCCCGTCGGCAGGGTCAAAAAACAACCCTCTTCGGCAAGGGTCGGTTCCGGTCGGGCCATGGCCGGATGTTATCGCTCATAGGTGGACACTAACGGTTGGATACCCAATAATCAAGCCTCTTTTGTGTTCCTTCTTTTCTTTCCGTATAAATTGTGGCAAACAGAAGCCTGCAATCTTTTTTTCTGTGACGTCAGACACCCTTGAAAGATGCTCACTTCGATGAACAAGATCAGTGCGATCGTAATGGCCGGCTACAACAACAAATGGGCTGTAAAAAAATACGCGAAAATCGTTGCCGAGCATTACGGGGAAACGTTTATCGAGACGGGCTACAAACCCCTGCGAGAGTTCCAAACGATTCAAAACGGTCGGATGGTCAACAAGCCGCTGATACAGTTCACTCTGGAAAAACTATTTAAAAACGAGCGAATCGGCGACATCGTTATCGTCGGCCACCAGATGCTGCTGGAGCAGCGCCTCAGGGATTATCTCAGCCAGCAGGTCATGCCCTACACTATCATCAACCAGAACAGCCGGATTCCGGCCGAAATCGTGAAGCGGTTTCACATCCGAACGCGCAAAGTGAAACACAATTCCATCGCCGGCAACATGATCAAGGGGTATGCCGCCAGCAACGCCTGTGGAAAACGCCGCCACGCCCTGTTTGTGGCATCGGATTCGCCGCTGACATCCGAAAAATTAATCGATTTTTTTCTTGATGTTGCGAAAACCTACGCAGGCGATTGCACGATTATCTTGCCGGCGGTCCTGGTTGAAGGGACCGTCGACAAGTTCGGTCGCTATCCGTTGAGGATCATCAACGATTCCGATTTCCAGTTGTCCGCCGAAACAGACGGATACGGGCGCCAAGGGTTCCGGCTCTCATCTCTGATGTATGCCGATCCGCACGGATTCGATATTAACACGGCCAACACGGCCTATAACCTGCGCAAGTGCCTCAATCCCAATGTGCAGTTAAAACTGTTCAGAATTACCCGCAATCTGGGGTATAAAAATGTCTATTCCAAGCACTTCATCAAAAAAGATTTGAGCGTGAAAGAGGTCGAGAACATCACCTCGGCCTTCTTCGGTGGGCGGTTGAAAATCATCCCGGTCACCGATGCCGAATCGAGTTATGACTATGACGGCACGGATGACGAATACAGAAGACTGGCCGAACTTCTAAAAACCTCTCAGGATTAGTGGCGGGACGTGGCTACGAAATTGTTTGCACATTCTTTAGACGTTGCTTTCCATCATCACATCTTTCCAAGCCGGGTCTGGGCCAGGGGGTTAACGTTCAGCCCTGCCTCTGGCTGCCACCTCCAGCTTGATCGAAGAGGAAACTGTTAAGTTTCGGTGAAAAATTCCAAATCGTAAAAAACAAATAACAAACAAATCACAATGACCAAAATTCGAAATGTCAAACCTGTTTGGGTCATTGGATATTGAAATTTGGATTGTATTTGTTTTTTGGTGCTTGTATTTTGGTATTTGTCATTATGTCAGGCGGGCGGGCTGAAATCTGAAACCTAAACCAACACTGCCGATGGTCATTGTTTTGTACCCACGCTTGAAATAGCAAGCAGCAGGCGACAATGGATATGACAAATTATGTATGAATAGACAATAAGTTTAGTGTTTACGTGCCTTGCCGGCCGGACGCCTCAAAGCCGAAAATTGTAAAACATTTTTTCGTAAACTCTTAAGTCGGAGCCTGCGCGCGCTTGCCCGCCAGAATACCCCTCGCCAGGCTTTCGATAAGGTCTGCAAGCATTCTCTCGGCCAACTCCAATTCCGCCGGCGTGTTGAAGCCGGACAGCAGCTCTTTCAATAAAATATCGTAGGGCGACAACATCGTGGCCTGCGGCGGGTAGCCTACGGCGGGTTTGGGGTAAAGGCGATCATCGAACACATAATTGCAGGGGCCCGGGTCCGGGTGTCGGCGAAACGGCCAGTCGATTTTCAGCCTCAACACGCTTCCCACTATCTGCCGGCAATCCTCGCGATTAAGGATGTCCGCCATAGTCAGCGGTGAGCCCAGACGCTCTTCCAAAGCCTTGAAAAATTCGCTCAGCAGCCTGATTTCGGAGACGATCAAGCCATATTCGTACCAGCTGACGGCAGATTCCCGCACGACTGTCTTGACGACCGCCGAAAGTTTGGAATGCGCCGGGCAGAAATAGAGCCGGCAGGCCATTCCGCCGTAATAACTCAGCCCCCGGTAATCAACGCCGCGGTTTCCGGCAGCGTGGGGATGAAGCAGGCAGCCGACCCGCAGGTGCTCTTCTCCGATCAACCCCACAAATGGGCAATGGTGGAAATCGTTAATTGGACCGGTTCCGCATCGGGTCTGCGCCCGCTGGCCGAACGCCGCGATGGCATCGGCTTGGCGGGGAACCCGAGCAAACTCTTTTGTTCTCTCGCTCAGCATCGACACCAAGGGACCGTAACCGGCATCGGCCACATTGTAAAGTCCGCAACAGGCGGCACAGGAAACCTGCCGGTTGACCTGACACAGGTAGACCCTTCCCGGTGCTGTCAGGTCTGCTATTGATGAAACTGACGGGTCGTTTTGGTCAGGTAGATGTCTTTTCATATTCCGGTGAGCGTTCGGAAACAAATGCAATCAGGATGAACTGCACCCTATTCTTCCTCGGACAATATCTCGTATTCGGTCGTTATTTCCGCCACGCCACGAACGGTCGCTGCCACCGAACAGTATTTCTCTTCGGAAAGCTGGATCGCCTGCTCAACGGCCTTTTCCGTGAGGTCTTTGCCGCCGAGACGATACTTTAAGTGAATTTTGCGGTATGCCCAGGGTGGATCGTCATCCTGCTCACCGGTGGCGATGATCTCAAGCCTGCTGAGCGGTTTTCGTTTTTTGGTCAAAATGTCGACCACATCCACGGCTGTGCAGGAAGACAGAGCGACGAGCAGCATCTGAGAAGGTCTGAGCCCATTTGGCTCATCCTCACCGGACAATACAACCGTATGACGATTCGAATCCATCCCCACGAACTGCTGACCGGTTACCCATCGGACAGTGGTTGTCGGCATCTTGCATCTCCTTTGATTTGAGTTTCCATCGAGGTTTTGTCCCGGCCGGATTCCGGCCGGTTGTCTGTTGGCGATTGGCTCCGAACCTCCGGTTGCCGGTGTCGAACCGCGGCGCTCATCGCCTGTCAGGCCATGGCTTCCCGGATCACACGGTACCTGGCAAAAATCTGTCTGGTTCCCAGTTGTTTGAAATCTATCAACTCGAGCTGCATTGAAATCGAATCAGAGAAAAGAGTAAGACCCGTACCAAAAATCTGCGGGACGTAGGTCAGGTGAATTTCGTCAATCAGATCTTCCCGCGCAAAAACCGTGTTGATCTGAGAGCCGCCTGCCAGGATGGCGACCTTGAACCCCTCCTGTCTGAGATCATCCAGCAACTCGCGAGGATGTTTATCCGTGAAAACCAGATCCTTTTGTTGGGAAATTCGGCGCTTGTTGCGGCTCATGACCACGTTTTTTCGCCCCGGCAGGGGTTTGCCGATCGTATCATAGGTCTTCGATCCCATGATCAAGACGCCTGCTTTTAGCGTCAATTCCTTGAACATGCGCTTGTCTTCCCGGCCCGTCCAGTCCGGAAAGTGGTCCGAGCTGCGGGCGATCATTCCATCTACCGTCAACGCCATCAATAAAATAACTTTCATGCAACAGTTGCTCCGGGTTGGGGTTCACAAAAAATAAATCGACCATTTGTGACTTAAAACTTCATGTATTTTTTCTCGTACACAACAACCGGCGCGTAACCGAAAATGGCATTCAAATGGTGCAAAAAAGCGTGACGCCCCTGTGTTTCCCAAGCCTCCTGGACCTCTTTGTCGATTGTGCGATAGTAGTCCTGAAGCACGGTTACAGACATGTCATCGACGACCGGCCTGCGTTGCGCCGTTTGTTCGACCAGTTCAAGCCAGCTCCGGCTGACACCGTCAATGTAATAAGGCCAGGCCTGCTGAACTGCCGGCGGCCAGATCGGGTCACTGGTATCGGCGATCTCAGGCTTGGTAATCGATTGGGTGTCCTCGGATAACACCCGCCGCACACTGCCGGAGCGCATCAGCGACGCCACCAGTGCATCGTTGCGGAGTTCGCCTGTTATCAGACGCGCCGATACGGGGTCGGTGTAAAAGATAAAGCTGAATTGATGACCGGCACTGTCGCGGGAGGCACGGCGGTGAAACCGCCACAGGTCGATCTGTTCCTGGTAGCGGCCCAGTGCCGGAGCGACCACCCGGTGGGCAATCAACGTGTCCATGTACCAAGCTGGCGGAGCATCCTCCGGCCAGTTCATTTGAAAGCGAACCGCCCACCATCCCTTGGCGCCGGTATCCGCCACGGGTTTCGGTGGTAGATTTTGAACCGACCGCCCGGGTGCAATCCCGGTGCATCCGCAGAAAAAGGCCACTCCGAGCAGCAGCAGACCGGTACGTAAAGGCAAAAATGGAAGCAAAATCCCTCCTCAGGTTTTATACCGCTTTTCAAAAATTAATTCCGACCCGTTTTTTTACCTCAGCTTGAACACCAATTTCCACTGTTCCGATCCCTTGCGGACCACCACTTCGTCCCTGTCGATCTGAACGATGGAATAGCCTTCAAGAGACGCACCTTCCCGCATGATGTTACCGTTTATGACCGCCAGGCGGTCGCCGGGCGCAGATGCCCATGATATCGCCTGAAGCTTCAAGTCGGTCGTAAGGACCGGCAAATCGACGGTCGCGGCGCGATCGGGCTCGGCTTCCACCGCACGAACCGGCGGCTTTTTTTTGCGGGGAGCTGAGGGAACCTTCTTGACGGCCGGCGGCGGAACGACTTTAGGCATTGGCGCAGCTTTTTCCACCGACGGAGCTATCGGCGGGGAAGCCTCTTTTGG
>JBDNAO010000508.1:0-4282 GCA_039768375.1 Desulfobacterales bacterium
GAGGCGACTTCACCGGATAAGCGGTTGCGAGAAACTGCTGAAATTCGGCGCCAACGGGCTCAACCGATTTTCATGCATAGATTTTAGATGCTTGACATTTTACCGGCAATTTATTAACTCACGGTTACCCCGTATCCACCATGCGCCCGTAGCTCAGGGGATAGAGCGTCAGCCTCCGGAGCTGAAAGCCGCTGGTTCGAATCCAGCCGGGCGTACCAATAAGAGCGAGGACTTGGATCGTCATCCAAGTCCTTTTTATTTTCTCCCCAAGGTGCGGTGCTGGCAGTGCCGCATCAATTATGATATGGCTGTTGCTCGCCGATCTGACTGCGTAAGCAAGGGCGACACAACTTGCCGTCTGATTCAAAGCGTGGACTCAATCCAAATGGCAGACCGGATGAAAAATCCGATCTACACGGTCACACGGGCCAAGCGTCGGCCGGAAATGCTGGGGCTGTGGGATGGTCCGGCCTGGTGCGACGTACCCTGCCTGGTCATCGCCTGCTTCCGGCCGGAAGGAAGCGGGCATCGCCCGGTCACGCGGGTCAAGCTCGCCTATGACCTCGATGGGCTCTTCGGTTTGTTTCAGGTGCACGACAACTATGTGCGGTGCCTCCGGACCCGGTTTCAGGACACGGTTTACAAAGACAGTTGCGTGGAATTCTTCGTCCAACCGAAACCCGAAAGCGGATATTTTAACTTCGAGTTCAACTGCGGCGGTGCTTTACTGGCATCATACATCACCGATTCGACCCGCGTGCGGGATGGTTTCAAAGCCTGTGCGCCTCTATCTGAAACAGACGCCCGCCGCCTCCGCATTTTCCACTCGATGCCGACGGTGGTCGAGCCGGAATTGACTGATGAAACCACCTGGCGTATCGAATTCTTCATACCGTTTGCCCAGCTTGAAGCCTACGTCGGTCCGATCACCATTGAAAAAGGGAGCGTGTGGCGCGCCAATTTCTACAAGTGCGGCGACGACACATCCCATCCCCACTGGGGCGCCTGGTCCCCGGTCGACGAATTGAACTTTCATCTGCCGCGGTGCTTCGGCAGACTTGGATTTGCGGAGTAGAAAAAACCAGTTCCCGATGAGATCGACCTTTTTGGGGGAGACGGTTCGAAATTCCCCAAACCATTGACTTATTTATTGTATCTGATATCGTTTTAACGGCTTCGATAGAACCGATAAAAAAACACGCGGGGAGCACGCAACCATGACTGCGGACAACACCGGCCGGCGAAGACTGCAGAGTCTGGAACAGCATTTGAAGACCGAAAATTCGTTGCTCACCGACGTCGTGGGCAGCTTCCGGCACCTTGACCGGGTTTCGCGTCAGCTCGGTTTTTTCGACCGCGAAGAATCCCATACCGGCCGTATCCCGTGGTGGCCCCTGATCTCAATCCTGGGAATCTATTCCTCCGGCAAGTCGGCATTCATCAACCACTTCCTCGGTTATTCCCTGCAGGCAACCGGCAACCAGGCCCTGGATGACAAGTTCACGGTCATCTGCTTCACCGGCGAAAATCGCGTGCGCACCCTGCCCGGTGTCGCCCTGGATGCGGACCCGCGCTTCCCGCTCTACAAAATCAGCCAGGCCATCGAAGAGGTGGGCCGGGGACAGAGCGATCACATCGACCGCTACCTGCAATTGCGGACCTGCCCCAGCGAGAAGCTGCGCGGTCGAATACTGATCGATTCACCCGGCTTCGACGCCGACGAGCAACGCTCATCCACGCTGCGGATTACCGATCGCATCATCGACCTGTCGGATCTGGTGCTCGTCTTTTTCGACGCACGCCATCCGGAGTCCGGTTCGATGCCGGACACACTGAAACACCTGGTGGGGGCGACAATCAACCGCCGCGACGCCAACAAGTTTCTCTATATCCTCAACCAGATCGATAACACGGCCCGGGAAAACAACACGGAGGAGGTCTTTGCGGCCTGGAAAAGGGCGTTGGCCCAGCACGGGCTGACCACGGGGTGTTGCTTTGCCGTTTACAACCCCGAGATGGCCGTCACAATTTCGGATGAAAAAGCCCGCTCCCGTCTCGAAGACCGTCGGGATACCGACCTGAAAGCCATTTACGACCGCATCGATCAGGTGGGCGTGGAACGGGCCTACCGGATTATCGGCCTTCTCAAAAAAACCGTGCAGTCGATCGAACAGGAGGTCGCCCCCTTACTGGAAGCATTTGTCGACAGGTGGCGCCGCACCGTCCTCAAGCTGGACGCGCTCGTCTTCGGTGGGGTTCTGGTTGTGTTTCTGATCGTCACTATCTGGGCCGGGTATTGGGAAGGCTTGCACCTGAGGCTGCCTTTCGGAACGCTGCTGGCGGATTACGGGGTCCTTCGGATCGGCCTCATCCTTCTGCTTTTGCTGGCGGCCGGCTACGTACATTACAAAATACGCCTTCAGGCGGCCGCCCGGGTTGGCCGAAACCTGCTGGACGAAATATCCGACCCGCACTTGCGTCGCAGCTATGCCCGCGCGTTTCGAAAAAACAGCGGCTGGTGGCGCAGCGTTCTGCATCGGCGGCCGGTCGGCTGGGGGCAACCGAACCGCGATATCCTCGCCAAGGTATTCAAGAATGCCAACGACGCGATCCGGAACCTCAACGATACCTTCGCCAATCCTTCCGGTAAACCAGCCGCCCCTGTCTATGCCGAGCCGTTACAACCGCAAACGGCCCTCGATGGCAAGAGACCGGCCGATGAGTCCAGCCCCGAGGGTCAACGACCACCGCTGACTCTCTACAGAAAAGAGTGAATGCTAGCCGGAAATGAATCTCCCTGCGGCAAGCTGCAGGGTATCAAAGCAGTTTGATCTTATCCCCTCACCCTAACCCTCTCCCCAGGGAGAGGGAATATGTGGTAACCCTGTAGCGAGCTACAGGGAATTATCAAGTTAAAGGGCCTGGAGAAATCCGATCAGCGTTTGATTGAAGACCTCTGACTGCTCGACATTGCACAGGTGCGCGGCAGAGGCAATGATCTCCAGGCGGGAATCTTTGATGCGGCTGTGAATGGCCTCGGAATTTGCAACCGGAGTGCCCGGGTCCTGCTCGCCGACGATGATCAGGGTGGGAAGCCGAATATCACCGAGCCGGTCCAGGAAATCGAGCCGACGGATGGCTTCGCTGCAACCGATAAAGCCGGATACCGGCGTCGACAGGATCATGTCACGGATGCGCCGGACGCTGGATGGACCCTTGGCAAGGTAAGGCGGCGTGAACCAGCGCTGGAGGGTTTCCTCGCCCAAAGCGGCCATGCCCTCTCCGCGGGCTATTTCGATGCGCTGCTGCCACAGGGGTTGAGCTTCCGAGGGAACCACGGCGGCGGTGTCGCACAGCACCAGGCTTTGCAGCCGCTCGGCGTGATTCAACGCAACGGCCTGACCGATCATGCCGCCCATTGATATGCCGACCCAGTGCACGGTCTCGATATCGAGCGCATCCATGACCGCCACGGCATCTTCCGCCAATTGGGCCAGGTCGTAAGCCCCTTGAGGTGCATCGCTGGTACCGTGGCCGCGGGTATCGTAGCGCAGTACTCTGAATTGCGGTTCGAGCACCGCCAGCTGGGGCCACCAGAGATCGAGGGCAGTCGCAAGGGAGTGACTCAGCAAGACCACCGGTCCTGACGGGTTGCCGGAAAGCGCGACATTGATCCGGACACCATTGGCATCGACTTTCATCTCCCCTCCTCCCTAAACATACATCCCGGTTTGCAGTAAGAAGAACCCCCAGAACGGCAGTCCGAACTGCGGCCGGCATCAATAATGATAGTAGTCCCTGAACCACTCCACAAAGCGCCGGATTCCGATCTCGAGCGGTGTGTCGGGTCTGAACCCCACATCCCGGACCAGATCGTCAATATCGGCATATGTCGCCGGCACATCCCCGGCCTGCATCTCCCGCATTTCCTTTCGGGCCGTTTTACCGACCGCAGCCTCGATGGCCGCGATGAAATCCGTCAGCTCAACCGGCTGGTTGTTGCCGATGTTGTAGATTTTGTAGGCCGTGTACGACGTGCCGGGATCCGGCCGATTAGCATCCCAGTTTGTATTCGGTTGCGGCGGCCGGCCCATGACCCGCACGACCCCCTCGACGATATCGTCGATATAGGTAAAATCGCGTTTCATCTTGCCGTGGTTGAACACCTGTATCGGTTGGCCGTCGTAGATGGCCTTGGTGAACAAGAAAAGCGCCATGTCGGGCCGCCCCCAGGGGCCATAAACCGTAAAAAAACGCAGGCCGGTGCACCCAAGGCCGTACA
>JBDNAO010000509.1:0-3552 GCA_039768375.1 Desulfobacterales bacterium
AAAGTCCTCCAGACCGTTTGTATATTCGCTGATCGGAGGATTCATGCGGTAGATGTTCTTCCATCCTTTTTGAGTGATTTTATCGGCCGAAGCCGTGCTGATGAGAAAAGGTAGATCCTTGTTTTCCGCCAATTTCGCCATCTGGTAGGTCGGGTCACTGGCATAGCCGCCGACCAACATAACCGGCTTAGAGGCGACCAATTGGTCAAATGCCGGTTTGACGGAATCGACTTTCCCTTGGTCATCGGCAAAAACAATTTCCAAGGAATTGCCATTGATTCCACCCGCTTCGTTAACGGACGCTTGCGCCATTTCAAATGAATTCTTCATCATTATGCCGAATTCCTTTAAATTGCCGGTGAGCGGAAGCGGAATGCCGATAGTAACCGACTCCGCTGAGGCGACTCCCACAAATATGGGTAAGGCCATAGTCACCGCCGCAGCGAATAGTATGATTTGACACATTTTGTATTTCATCTTTATTTTCCTTCTGTTTTTGTGCGTGTCATGGGTCATTTGCAACAAATCCAGACCGGTGAAAAATCTCAATTATGCGCTCCTGTTCCCATTTGCGCCGCCCATTCGGGGAACACACCCGGGTCGATATTGAACACCGCTGTTCCAAGAATAAAAAATATGGCAGTAATGATGACGACACCGATGAGGTTGATAAAGATCCCCACTTTGGCCATTTCTGCGATTTTGATTCGTCCGCTGCCGAAGACGATGGCATTGGGCGGTGTTGCCACCGGCATCATAAAGGCACAGGATGCGGAAAGCGTGGCCGGGATCATCAGCAACAGCGGATTAGCCTTCATGGCAAAGGCCACGGATGCTAAAATCGGAAGAATCATTTCCGTGGTCGCGGTATTGGATGTCAGCTCCGTTAAGAACGTCAGACCGGTGCAAATGATGGACGTCATTAGGATGGGAGACATACCCGCCAGCCCGGCAAATTGATTTCCGATCAATGTCGAAAGGCCGGTCACTTGAAAGCCCTTTGCCATTGCAAAGCCGCCGCCAAAAAGGATGACAATATTCCAGGGGATATTTTTGATCACATCGGGCCCCATAATGGCGGCCGTCTCGGCATCTTTGCTGCGGGTCGGGATCAAAAACAAAATCATGGCCATGGTCAAAGCCACGGTCCCATCGTCGATCAGCTTGGGATAGGGAATCAGTTGAGACCATCCCGGTATGGACACAAACCCTAGATTCAGTGTCTTTCTGAACACCCATAGGAATGCCGTCAGTAAAAAGACAACCAGCACGGCTTTTTCCTCAAAACTCATCGGGCCCAGGTCATCATATTCCTTATCCACAATTGCCCGGTCGACCGTGATATCAGCCGGGACACGGAAAAACAGTTTGGTGAGGATCAGCCAGATGGTCACAAGCATGACAACGCTTAGCGGTAGGGCCATGGTAAACCATGTGCCAAAGGCGATCGGTGTGGCTTCTGGAAAGGTGATCTCGAATATCCGCGCGAAAGAAAGGTTCGGGGGTGTTCCCACGAGGGTGGCCACCCCTCCCACCGAACACGCATAGGCAATGCCGAGCATCAGAGCGACCGTGAATTTGTGGGTTTTCTTTTCATCGAATTTGGCTTCCATCTGCGAAACGATTGCCAGACCGATGGGAACCATCATAATCGCTGTGGCGGTATTGGATATCCACATGGATAAAAATGCGGCCGCCGCCATGAACCCCAGAATGATTCTTGAAGGTCCGCCCCCGATGAGGCGGATGATGAAAAGGGCGATGCGTCGGTGTAATTGCCATTTTTCCATGGTCAATGCGATCATAAAACCGCCCATGAACAGAAAAATAGTGCTGTTGATATAGATGGGCGCAACGGCTTTGCCCTTTAAAATCCCCAACAGCGGATAGAGAAGCATCGGCAACAGTGCCGTCGCATAGAGGGGTATGGCGTCGGTGATCCACCACACGGCCATCAGGATTGCCACCGCCGCCATTCGGGTCACGATCGGCTTTTCGGGATCAAAATCAAAAAATAGGATCACGATAAAAAACAATACGGGCCCCAAAATCAATCCTATCATTTGGGACATGCTCCTTGTCGGTCCAGATTTTTCCTCGTGCATGTCAAATCCTCCTTTTTGGTCGATTGTCGATTACGGCATTACCAGACCGTTTCAGGCATGTAGAAACGTCTGCACCAGAAGGCGCATATCGACCCGATTGCTTATTAACGACAAAATCGAGGTGAATTTATTGATTTGAGGCCATGGCCGTTTCTTGATTATTTGAGTCATTGCAAGTATTTTTCCATAAAAAGCTTTTCTAATTTTCCATCCTCTGTGACCAGATGATCGACCAGCTTTAAATCGACGATGTCATGGGAATGGGTCGTCAGCGCATAGCTCATCGATGACGTGCAATACCAGCAGTATCATTACACCCAGCAGTGCGGCCACCGCTTTGTTAATTAACTCGAAGGAGATCGCGGCATAAACGAGCAAAAAAACAACGATGGGGATAAAGACACCTTGCATTGTCTTAGGCCTTTATAAATGGTGCGATTGCCCGCCGAATGGGCGCGCAAGGAGAGACAACAGCCGAGTCCCGTGATAGCCAACCGCATCTTTTTACCAATCGATGAACGCAAGGTTTTGGATTAACCAATTCATCTACTGCTCTCCTGAAGATTACAATTGAAGCAGATAAACAGTGGGCAATTCCAATCAGGTCTGGCGCTGTCGTAGCATCGAAAAGCATGATTTATGCCAGCAAGAAAGGGAGAATATACGATTTAATATCAAGTAGATGAAATTAGGCCTGCAACTCGCAGTGATCGGTTTCCTGTGCCGAAGGAAATGGTTTCTTGTCAGGCAGGAAAATAAAATTGTTACCACAATTTTATTCAACGCGGCGATGCCGCTCCAATCGGCGAAAGTTCAACATTTCGATCCTGTTTGAAAACCACTATAGGTTCGCAGGCTGTGGGAGAAAATAATCGGATGCTTAATTGATGTCTTTTTGCCTGGCGGGGGTCAGATGGTATTTTTTCATCAGCGCGTACAGCCGCGATTGCGACAGCCCGGAGATGCGCAGGGTCTGCTTGACGTTGCCCCGACAGGCCGCCAGCACATCTTTCAGATACTGCTCTTCGGCATGCGCGCAGGCCATTTCTCTGAATTCCTGCAGCGTGTGCCCTTGAGATGCATTCGGCTGAAATACGTCCGTCCCTGCGGAACGTGCGCACGGCGTGGACAGCGCCGCCTGGGCGACCTCAACGCGGATCTTGCCCGGCAGGTGCACCGGGTAAAGGGTGGGATCGTTGCGGGCCATCAACACGGCCTGCTCCAGGGCGTTCACCAGCTCGCGCACGTTCCCCGGCCACCGATAGGCCTCAATGGTTTCGAAAAAAGCCTCCGAAATTCCTTTTTGCTCCAGCTGCAACCGCCGGCAGAGCTCCTGCAGATGGTACGTGGCGATCGGGCGAATGTCGGAGACCCGTTCCCGCAAAGCCGGTAGCGTAATGCCGACACTTTGAATACGAAAGAAAAGATCGCTGCGAAACGCACCGCG
>JBDNAO010000099.1:0-4025 GCA_039768375.1 Desulfobacterales bacterium
AAAAAACTGGGCATAAAAGGACGAAAAGTCAGCCTTTACGGTTTGCTTGCCACCAAATCCTTTTTCTCGAAGAATGTGCCATAGAAAGAAGACGTAGAGACAACATGTCGTCGGTAAAGCGCGAAGACACTATTTTGAATGCGGACGATCTTGCCGTTCAAGCCGCTATGTCTGTCGAGGCATTTAAAGCAGAGCTCGCGCTCTCTGCGCCACTCAATGTGTCCCTCTCCTTTCACCGGAATCCGTCGACCCGGCTCGCCGAAGGCGCCGATAAAATGCGCCCGCCGGTTTTCTCCGAGTCGGATGACCACCGGGTCATGCTTCACCTTAACATACCCGATCTGGTCGGTATCCCCACACTGGCATTGCAGGGATGGCTGGATTTTGAGCTGGCCGCCACTGTCATTCGGCGACAGCAGACGCTTTATCGATATAACTTTAAGAGGGACATCCTGCCGCTTTTTCAGGTCAGCGGAATGGCGGCGCAGTTTATCCGCTATTTGGTTTCCCATCTGGAGGACTGTCTGAAAAGAGCGCTGCGTGCCGATATGATTCTAAATATGAACCACGGGCTGCCCCTGGCATACTTCTATTACCTGATAACCGTGCCCTCTGCCGCGGAAAAGCGGAGTTATCAGAAATTGGTGCCCCATAAATGGACAAGAGCGATTTTTGTTTGTAAAAAGAGTAAAGAGTTCGTGCCGGTCGCCCTCCTGGAGGCCGGTGGTTACCTGCCGACGTTGGCGTCATTTTGGTGGCGCTGCCACGCATATCTGCTGCCCGAAGACCGGGAACTCATCCAAAGGCTTGCCGCCGCTTTCCTTTCACACCGTCGAGATCGGTTTTCGGACCAGATGGTGGCGGCTTTCGAAGCCGTAAAATCCGGTTTGCTTACCTGAACCGCTTATCGTCGTTTTCAGCTCTGTCTTCAAACCATCTGAACACCGAATAGCGGGTATATAAAAATACCCAAAAAATACCCGAATTATCTCCTTTACAGCAAGGTGTATTGATGTGAGATATAGGTACATCTGGCCTAAACTGATCTGTTCCAGGTTCAGGGTTCAAGCCCGCCCTGGCGCGACGGGACGTGGCTATGAATTTGTTTGCATTTTCTTTAGATGTTGGTTTCCATTACCACATCTTTCCAAGTCGGGTCTGGGCCAGGGGTTTAAAGGTTATAAAATACTGATTTCCGAAATTACAAAAGACAAAAATTTAAGGGTGTGGGCATGAAAATCACACAAATCGCCGGTTTTTTGGGATGCGGTAAAACCACTCTCGTTTTGAAACTTTCCCGGCAGCTTGCTGGAGACAATGAGCGCAAAGTGGCGCTGGTGGTCAATGAAATCGGGGAAATACCGGTGGACGGCAAGGTGATCGAAGAGAGCGGGATGATGGTCAAGGATATCGGCGGCGGCTGCATCTGCTGCGAGGTGGCCGCTACTTTCGCCAAAACGATCTACCGTATCTACAAAGATTTCAGTCCTGATCACGTACTGGTGGAACCGACCGGTGTGGCCGTGCCGCACCAAGTCAAGTTGGCGGCACGAATGGGCGGGCGTGATGCCAAGATTTCTATGGGTCCGGCCATCGTGCTTTTCGACGCCACCCGTCCGGCCGAGCTTCTTGACATGGACATGTTGGGACAACTGGTGACGACGCAGGTGAAAGATGCCGATATCATTGCCATCAGCAAGGTTGATGCCGTGGATGACGCCGCTGCCGGCGATTCCTCCCAGCGGGTTCGCGCAGTCAACGCAAAGGCTGAAATCCTCAATTTGTCGTCGTTCACCGGTTTGGGGATCGACCAACTCGTCGACCGTATTCTCGATTGGAGGGAGTAACGTTATGGATGAGACCGTCAACGATGACCACGGGTGCTATACCGAGCATGGTGTCAGCGGCTACGGTGTCGCGGCCAAATTGAGTCGCAAGGAAGCGATGAATGAGGCTTTTGTTAAAAATATGGCGGAAAACATGATGCTCTCCATTGCTCAAAAGTGCCTCGAACTCGGCGCCCGCTGCATCGGCCACATCAAATCCCATCTGCGAACCGAGGCCGGTACCATAAAAGCCGATACCATCGGCGTTTCACATGGGTCGTATTCCACCGGAAACCTGACCCACCCTGTCAACACCCTCTATATCGCCATCAACAGTATCGTTCAGGGAATTCCCGAAGATGCCGTGAAGGCCGCCACTTTGGAAGGAATGCACGAGGTGGCCGACCAGCGCGGTCTTTCCGTCGTCAAAGAAAGAGAACATACGTATTTCGACGAATTCGATTTCGTCGCTTCCAAAAAAGACTACATTAAACAACTCGAAGAACAGTTGGGCGGCGGGTCGACATCCGATACCGACGAGGGGGAGTAGATGAGAGTGGTCAGTGTGTCAGGCGCCTGGGGAAGTGGAAAAACGTCTCTGATTTGCGAGCTCACCGCCAGACTCCATACAATTGGAAATAGCGCGGCCGTTATCGTCAACGAACAAGGCGATGCCGTCTATGACCAAACGTTCATTCAGGCGCATGAACTTCAGGTGCGCACCATCCGCGGCGGTTGAGTGGGGTGTTCCCTGGCCTCCAGTCTGGTTGACCTGAAAAAAGAACTGAAAAGAAACCACAACCCTGATTTCTTGTTTATCGAACCTTCTGAAATGGTTGTCACCCAGGAACTCCGCGACGTGACGGCGATGGGTCTCAGAGATATCCACTATGATATTGGCCCCTTCATCACGCTGGTGGACGGACCTCTGTTTGATTTTCTGTGGTCCGAAAGGCGCAGCCTGCTTCTCGGTCAGGTGAAAGATGCCGACCTGGTTGCCGTGAGCCGGGCCGACGCGATCGAAGCCGGAGAACTGATCAAAGTCCGGCAAGCGCTCGATCGTTACTGTTCAAAATTGATCACGCTAAGCGTTCGCAGCGGAGATGGCCTGGCGGAAGTGGTTAAGCGGGTCTGCGGTGAGGCTTAGTCCAACCTATCTTGAACGGTTTTCCGCCCAGGCGGGATTAAGGTTCCCAGTTAAAGTGCCATAACTGGTCTCTAACAATCGTATGACGCGTCAAATGGGTCGAATTCCATGTTTCATCCAATGGGTGAAAGCGGCCAATCCAAACAATGGAATATAAAGTTACGGAAATCAGAATTTTATAACCTTTGAACCTGGAACCGATCAGTTTAGATACAAGAAACATCACATCCGTAGCAATAGACAAAAACCGTTCAAACAACGCAAGGAGGAAAAAATGACACCATTAGAAAGAGTCGGCACAGTGCTTCAAGGCGGGATACCGGACCGCGTCCCAGCGGCGCCGTTAGTGTGCGGTGCGGCTCGGAGAGTATACGGCGTGACCTACGAAGAGTGGTCACAAGATGGCGAAATCATGGCAAAGTCGATGCTGCAGGCTCAGGACCTCATCGGGTTTGACGGTATATTGGGGCTTGTGGATCTTTCCGTTGAAGCGGCCGATTTCGGTCAGAAAATGGTTTATCCGGTGGAAGACACGGCCCATCCCGATTATGACGACCCGTTTGTCAAAACACCGGACGATTATTTCAAAATCGAGCCGATGGATCCCACCAAGGCACCCCGAATGAAGGAGGTCCTAAATTATTACGATATCATCGCCAACGAGCGCGCCGCCACCGTACCGATTATGGGGTTCGTCTACGCCCCCCTGGGCATTCTTTCCATGATGCGCGGTGCTGAAAATCTTTTCCGCGATTGCTACAAGAACAAGGAAGCGGTTATAAAGGCCGAAGAAACGATTACCGCGGTGCTGATCGAGTACATAAAGGCCATCGGTAAAACCGGCGTGCATGCCGTGGTCTTGGACACGTTGTTCGCGTCCCAATCCATCATGCGCAAGACAATGTGGCAAGAGATCGAGGGGCCGTTTACAACCCAGTTGGCCGACGCCATCCGTGACAGCGGCATGATGGTGATGGTGCATAATTGCGGCAACGGCATCTATTTCGATGTTCAGATCGAGGCCATGCAGCCGATCGCCATTTCATTCGCCT
>JBDNAO010000510.1:0-6296 GCA_039768375.1 Desulfobacterales bacterium
AAAATGCCATGCAAGCGCTGGTTACGTCTCAGGCGCCATCCTATCGCTATCACCGCTAAAATGAGAAACACGGGAACGGCCGCGCCGCCCGGCTCGGCGGGGTGAACATGGATGAGGGCGGGGAAGAATTTGGACAGCCAGATCAGCACCGAATAGTAATAGCTGATGGGATGGGCGTCTGTGTTGGGAACCACCTGGGCGGCCTTCAGGATTTGGGCCGTTTCACGGAACCGGTCATTTGTAAAGAGATACCGGATATAGGGTGACGAAACAAGACGGGTCCGGATGCGGCGCTTTTCAAGTCGACTGATGAGCACTTCGGGTTCCGATGGAATCGGGTTCGAGGCGGCGAGAACAATGACCGAGGCGCCAGGCAGGGCCACGGCATGGGGGAATTCGGCTTTCAGCGCTTGCCAGACCGAAGCATTCCGCAAGGTTGTCGCAGGCGACCAGATATTTTCTCCGGCGCGCATTCGAAAGGCCAGAATTCCGCCCGGTTGAAGATGCTGGCGACTGAGCCGAAAGAATTCACGGGTGTAGAACCGGTTGCCGGCGCCTGAGTCCGGCTGGGGCATGCCGATCAGGATCAGGTCGTATAGGCCGGCTGTTTCAAGGAATCGCCTGGGATCATCCTGCACGATGCGAACCGAAGGGCGGTCGAGCACGGAGGTCCAGTCTGCCGGGAGATGCTGCCGAAGCAGATCGATCAGCGCAGGATCGATTTCGACATAGTCGATGGCGTGAGGATGGTGCCGGATCAGCTCGTGGAGCAGGCCTTCCATCCCCCCGCCGAGCACCGCCGCAGCGTCTACGCGCGTCAGGCTCAACGCCGCCAGGTGAACCAGGGATTCGGCGTCGACGCTTTGGGTTTCAAAACTGAGCACATCGTTTTCAAAAAGCGCAAACTGATCCGATTGCCGCGTCAGGGTCAGACGGCCATAAGGTGAGTCTCGCGTGGCGACGACATTCGGATGGTTCCAGCGGGTCGTCGCGAGGTCCATCGAAGGAATAAAGAAAAAGCCGGCGGTTAATAAGGATATCGCCATCGCGCCCATCGACAGGCGCCGCACACCACTGAAACAGAGCCACATACACGTGATTGCGGCCACACCGGCGCAAATCCATGCGGTCGCCAGATTCTGGATTCCGGCAAAGAAAAAGAGGGTGGCGCCACCACCGCCGACCACGCCCCCGATGCTTTCGATTGCGTAAGCCCGGGCCAGGCGACCGCCCTGCGCCACCAGGATCTTTCCAGACCACTGGAACAAAAGACCCATCAGAAGACCTGCCGGCAAGAGGGCAATTCCTAAAAGAGTGAGCTGGACAGGGAAAGGGAGAAAGGTGCCGGCGAAAGCCCCGGCAAGGTTCCGAAAATATCGGATGAACAAGACATCCACGAAAAAAACGATGGCAAAAGCGGCAAAGGCCCAACCGACCGTCGATTTCTCAGGGACGCGGAATCTGGGGCCGATCATAGCGCCAACGGCGGACCACAGAAGCCAGACGGCCATGGACAGGATGTAAATCAACTCCACCCCGTACAGCGCCACGTTCAACTCGCGGAGCAGGATGACCTGTCCCATGATCGAAATGAAGCCTACGGAAAATAAGGGAAAGGTCACGGCTGAAGCAGGCTTTCACTGAAGACCTGGGCTTGAAAAGTGTAAAAGGAGGCGCCGTCCTTCCACGCCGTTTCGGAAAGACCCGCCTTGCGGCACAGATGACCCAGCATTTCGTCTCGATTCCATCCCTGCTCCGGCGCCACCTGGGGCAGAAACAGCGCCGAGCGATTGGATTGTCGCAACATCACGCCGTCTCGGCCGACGACGATGTCGGCCGGACCGTCCACTGGCTTTAAGGGCGTCAGCACCGATATCTCAATGTCGATCTCTTCGAGTTCCGAGTCCTTCAGGTGGGAAAAACGGCGGTCGTTGAAAGCCGCTTGAAGGGCCATGCGGCCAACCACATGGCAAAGAGGCAGGTCGTCCCCCATGTGGCCGATGCACCCCCGCAGCTCGCCGTGCCGCTTCAAAGTGACGAAAGCACCCTGGCGGGCGTACAACAGCGGGTCGGCGGGCCGCGGCAGGGGCAAGGTCTCGGTTTCGATAAATTGGGTTAGGCTTTTCCGGGCGAAATTGAGCAGGTTCCGCTGCTGAGAGGGCGAAAGGGGTGCGGGCTCGATGTTGCTGGGCATTCGGGGAAACGGGTGGTCTCCGCTTTGCGGCGCACGCCTGTGAAACACCACGGCCCCATAACCCACCACCCGGTCGCGGTCTCCCACGAGGGCGTCGCCGGAGTTGGCATAACTGACGATAGCGCCCATCGAGGCGCCCAGAGATTTCGAGGCGGCCATAACCGTCAGGGTCGTTTGCTCTCCGCAGGCGCAGGTCGACAAACCGGTGGGGCCGGAAGATTTCTGGCTCCGGACGACCTGCATGAACTGGTCGATGTCGAGACTCGCCATGGCTTGGAGGGTATTGCGGTCCAGTCGCTGCGCGTCGGCATATGGCGGATAATGAGATAAATCCGAACTGGCCACGATGAGGGCCTTGCGGTCGGCCAGGCTTTGGGCGAGGGCTTTTCCAAAACGGGCACAGGCACCATCGTCTTTGAGACTGACGATGATCGGCAAAATCGGTATGCCCGGAAAGACCACCTGGACGAAAGGTACCAGGACTTCGATGGAATGTTCGTCGCGATGCACCGATTTGTCCAATACTGCCCCGGGAAAACGGTTCACGAGCCGCCGGGCGGCCCCCGTATCGATTTCGGCAATACCGAGCGGTATCCGGAAACCGCCTCCGGAAAAGACCGAAACGCCGTCAAAGCCCGGGGTCGTATGATTGACACCCAGCAGGACGACCAGGTCGTATGCGTGACCGCGAGCTTGGGCAAAGGCATCGGCCATGATCTGACCCGAATAGATGTACCCGGCATGGGGCGATACGATGGCGATGGGGCGTTGGGTTGCCGGCGGCATGGCATCCGCCAAGAACCTCTGGACGGCGGCTCTCAGTTTTTCGGGATCGCTGGGATAGAAACGCCCCGCAACCGCCGGCGGCCGGATGTCGTTTTCTGCCGCGAACGCGGTCCGGGCGGGTCCGAGAAGAGTTGCCAAAAGTGCGGCGGCGATCACCATGGCGATGCGGACGCCGTCGGCCCGTGGCGGCAAGCCGCCGTAGGTCGTGCTGAGCGGGAGCTGACGGCGCGTCGAGAGCAGCGGGCTGTGATTCATGAGCACCTTCCTTTAGAACCGAAGGATCAGGCCCAGACACCGGCAATGGGCGCATGACAATAACGGCAGAGACCCTTTTCGAGCTGCATTTCGGTAACGAAGAATCCGGTCCGTCGGATCACGATCTTTTCGCAATCGGGACAATAGGTGTTGTTGCCGGGGTGGCCCGGCACATTGCCCACGTAAGGATACCGAATTCCGGCCGCCCGGGCCAGCTCATAGGCTTTTTCGAGGGTTCCGACCGGGGTGGGCGGAAGATTCAGCATCTTATAATCCGGATGGAAGCGGGTAAAATGGATGGGCACATCGGGCCCCACCTCATCGAGCACCCACTGAATCAGATCTTTCAGCATGGCGTCGGAGTCGTTCAGGGTCGGCACGACGAGATTGACGATTTCAAGATGGACTCCTCGCTGGGCGATGGACCGGATGCTTTTGAGCACCGGGTCCAACTCAGCCTTGCAGACGTCGCGGTAAAAGGCACGGTCGAATCCCTTGAGGTCGACTTTGATGGCATCCAGAGCCTGGCACATGTCGTTGAGAGGCTCTCGATTCATGAAGCCACAACTGATCAGGACACTGCGGATGCCGTTGGGTTTGGCCATGGCCGCAATGTCGAGCATATATTCGGTGAAAACGGTGGGTTCGTTGTAGGTAAAGGCGATGATCGGGGCCCGGCGTTCGTCCGACGCCGCCACGATCGCCTCCGGTGGCACGAAAGGACCCTTGAAGTCTTCGGGCTTTGCCTGTGATATTTCCCAGTTCTGACAGAATTGGCAGCTCAAGGGGCAGCCGGCCGTGGCCAGCGAGAAGGCCGCCGTGCCGGGCAAAAAATGGTAGAGCGGCTTTTTCTCAATGGGGTCGACATGAACCGACACCGGCCGCCCGTAGACCAGGCTTTTCAACACCCCGCTGTTGTTGATCCGAGCCCGGCACCGGCCGCGATCGCCGGGGGCCAGCAGGCAATTTTGGGCGCACAGCAGGCATCGGACATACCGGTGCTCATGCTGAAAAAAGGGCCCCTGGACCACTTCTCCGGGAAGATGGCAGGCGAGACACTCGACGTCCTTTGCGTTGGCCGCAATCCAGTAACGGGCCGGCGGGGCAGTCGTTTGCCCTTGAGATGGGATGGGTCGGGGAGACGAATCGGCGTGACCGGCTCCGGTACCGTTTAACAGCAACCACGCAGAGGAGGTGCACAGCCCCAAACGGGCAGACGCCTGAATGATCTGTTGGAGAAACTGCCTGCGGGACAACAGGGTGGGATTAAAACCGAATAGGGGCGGCATCGGGAGCCATCCAAATAAAAATTATTATAGGAATAGGAGTATAGCGTAATTGCAGATGCTGTCAAGGATCGGCTTGAGGACAGACGGGCTGGGGGAAATCCTGTATTCCCCGTTACCGGTTGAAATCCGAAGGCTTCGGGCTTGACGATATTGCGAATTGTGTTGCTCAAGTCATGAGCCTGCCGGGGAGATTGTTCGTGAAAAGAGTCGGCGCCCACAGGTGGTACAGGCCCGCAGCCTACTCTGGGGAGGCTTGGGGACGAGCATGACGGAAACTGCAAACCGACTGGGGCTGAGCCTACCGGCTGTGAGCATTGCGGCAAGACGTGGGGAAGAAATTGCCAGGCTACAAGGCTATTCTCTTTTGAACGAGTAGTTATTTATATATTTAAGGGCGATGTTTTTCTATCCGTTTAAAAAATGACGATTTTACGGGGTAGGCAGAAGGAAGATGTTGTTCCGCCTGAGTTTGACTCTGGTTTTCGTTTTATAAATGCGAGCGGTCACGTCGGCTCTTGACAACTCAACCCGGATGCGGTTTACAATAATTTTCTTATCCCTTCTTCAAGGTTGCCTGAGCCTTTCACTCCGCAAGCGGAGCAGCGCTTAAATGCACAATCAGGTTGCCCAGATAGCGTTCTTTCCTTGTCCAGAAACGGCTGGAGAGATGGCATGGAAAACGACTTCGGACTTTTCGGAAAAATCTACGAAAAAGGCGAAATCGTCTTCCGTCAGGGCGATCCCGGTGATGAGATGTACATCATCCAGTCGGGTGCCGTCGAAGTCTCCAGCCGGCACGACGGCCACAAGGTCGTACTGACGATCCTTGAAAAAGAAGATTTTTTCGGTGAGATGGCCCTGCTCGACCGTAGCCCCCGTTCAGCCACTGTTGCGACAATTACCCGAAGCCGGCTTCTACCGCTCTCCCGCCGGGTTTTTCTGAAGAAAGTCGCTTACAATCCGGACATTGTTCTACACGTGCTGAAGGCCCTCACTCGCCGCATCGATCGAATGACCGGGCAGATCCGGGCCATGATCGACGGCGATGCGGAGCTTCGCGAACTTATGATTACCGGTGAGCATACCACCTGGAATCCGACTCATTTCTGTCGTCCCGAAAGAGGGGGTGACCGGTATGCAGCGGAAAAATCTTCAGGGACACCACCATCGGGCGGCATGCAGCCCGCACTTGCGGAGCAATTCGCAAGCATCCTGACGTTTGTATCCGAGCCGCCCGAAGAGGTTGACCCCGGCCGGGTCATATTCGAGCAGGGGGATGACGGCAGCCGGATGTATTTCATCGAACAGGGAACCGTCGAAATTTATCAAGCCACACGCAACGGAAACCTCTGCTTGGCCCTGCTCGGTGCGGGCGATTTTTTCGGGGAAATGTCCCTGATAGCCGGCGAGCCCCGTTCGGCGTCCGCAAAAGCACACTCGTCGGTCAGGCTGCGATCCATCCGCCGGAAAGATATGCTGACCGGTATCCGCTCGGATCCGGAAACAGGGCTTTTATTTCTCCGGATTCTCATCGATCGCCTGCGGGTGTTGACCCGGGCCCTCGAAGAGCCGCAAAGATCACTGACCACCTTAAGACAAGCCGTTCTACCGAAATTCAAAACAACCGATAAAATATCCATCGGGTTCAGATCGTTTTCATCCTGTGGCGGATGTACGGCGATGCTGGTGCGCAGTCCGGATGAACTGGGCAGAATCACGGATAATATCCGGGTCCGCTACTGCCCCATGCTCATGGACCAGGAGCAGATTCT
>JBDNAO010000511.1:0-3996 GCA_039768375.1 Desulfobacterales bacterium
AGCTTTGACTACGCGGTAAGTGTGCAAGGGCCGCTGGTTAAAGCCATTCATGATTCCGCCCGCCGGGTGTGGTTGCGCGTGACTTGGATGCGCTGGCTTCCCGGCCGGGGCAGGAACAACGACAGACATACGCCTTCAGCCGAATCCATAGGTCTGATGCGCGCGGCTTTTCTGGTACGCAACAACATCCGCCACCGTCGCGATATTGAAGCTGCTTATCTGCAGGCGATCGAGCAGGCGCAGTGCGAAATCATGCTGGCCAATGCCTACTTTTTGCCAGGATTGAACTTCCGTCATGCGCTTGTAGACGCCGCTGGGCGGGGTGTCCGCGTGGTGTTGCTGTTGCAGGGAAGGATGGATCACCCATTGCTGCATCATGCCTCCCGTGCCCTCTACGGCAGTTTTCTCGCTGCAGGCATTGAGATCTACGAATATCACAAAAGTCTTCTGCACGCCAAAGTTGCCGTGACCGATAGACATTGGTCCACGGTGCGATCTTCCAATCTCGACCCTTTCAGCCTGCTGCTTGCATTGGAAGCCAATGTGGTTGTTGATGATGAAGGCTTTGCTGAAAAATTGAAGTTTAGCCTGGAGCAGGCCATCGAGACAGGGGCGCAGAGAATAGTTGAGAAAAACTGGAGAACCCAATCCATCGGACAGCGTCTGGCGAGTTGGCTGAGTTACGGCTTCGTGCGATTCATGATCGGAATTGCGGGCTATGCCCCGGGTAAACTGCCTGGCCGAGCAGTGCCGATCGATCACGCAGCTTAAAAGAGAGGCGCGGTAGCGCACGTATGTAAAATCTGGAATTGTGATGAAAACCTACCAGGACATCAAATCGGCAGCGACCATCGATGCCATCGTCTCCTATGTTGAACCGCTGCTCGGTATTCGCTTCAAGCGCGTCAAAAAATATCGGTACAATGCCCCATGCCCATTCCACGCTGACACCAAAGAGAGTTTTTTAGTGTATGTCAATAAAGATGATGAGGTCCGGTTCCATTGTTTCGGTGCCTGTAATGGAGATTGGGACATATACGACCTGATCATGCTGCGGAAGAAATATCCTTATAGAAGGGCGCAGCAGGTTTGGGCCGGGCATCTGGGTGTTACGAATTTCACGTTTGATGATGGCCGCAGCCCCTGTATTCCTGAACCTGACGAAACAGCGGAGCCCGATGAACCGGTTGGTTTTGCCGAAATGAAACAACGTAATCAACAGATGGTTGCCACCCTGGACGATGCCGCCACCTTCTACCATGAACTGTTGATGTCAAATGAAGACCGGTTCAGTACCGTTTGGGATTTTCTTGCCCGCCGGGGTGTCGAAAAAGAGACCATCCGCATGTTCAACATCGGCTACGCTCCGCCATACAGCGATTATCAGTACAACGGCCGGGCACTCATTACCGGCATCTTGGCACGGGTTGAGAAAGATCCTGGGACCTTCAATGCGTTCTCGGATGCTGGATTGGTCAGATTCTTGAACGATGGATCCGTGAAGGGATATGGATACTATTGCCGGCAGATCGATTTTGAACGGAAAGATTCGTTTTCAAGAAAGTACGCTGATTATTTTGCCGGACGGATGGTGTTCCCCATTTATGGCGCAGCTGCCGGTTTGACCGGAATGGTCGGCAGACGCCTGGAGGAGCGGGGCGTCCGCTGGCTCAAGCACCAGGCCCGAGAAGTTCCCCTTTCCGTCAAAAGCTGGCTTTACGGCATTGAAAAGGCCGCACCGTATATCCAGCAGTACCGGACGATCATCTTGGTGGAGGGCCTTTTGGATTACTTTGCCTTTTACAACCTGCTCCAAGGTCAGGACAAACTGGTGGTTGTGTCGACATTGGGTTCCTATCTCACTCCCGAAGCGGCGACTATTCTCAAAAGCCTTGATATCGAAAACTATATTGCCGCCTACGACTGGGACGAACTCGGCAGAAACGGCATCGAACAGACGGCGGTCCAATCAGGCGGGTGGGTCTATTACCTTGGCGGTCTGACAGATGGCCAGACCCCTTACGACAAACTGGAACCGGTGGTCAGCACCATTAGCGGATTTTCCCTGAAAAACCTGCAGACCGATGCGCGAGGAAGAAAAAGGATCTGGAATCGTAATCGATCGACATCAACGCCGGTAATGGTGATGTCATTGCCAGGGAGGATATAGACTGTGGAAAACACGCAACCCACACAACCGCTTTTCCCTCATTTGCCGGAACGCCTTGCCGGCCTGAAGGAACTGGCCGAAAACCTCTGGTGGGGCTGGAATCCGGACGCCCGCATGCTCTTCAAGACCCTCGACCGGCTGGTGGGTTCAACGGCAAAAATGGCTCGGCCGTGGAGCATGATGCAAGGGCCGAGAATCCGGATGGCGATGATGCCGAAAAGATTTACCGTCTTCTGGAAGGGCAGATCATTCCGCTATATTACCAAGTCTCGGAAAAAGGCATTCCCCTCGAATGGGTGCGGCTGATGAAAGAAACTGTTAAAAGTGCGGCATCCGATTTCTCCGCGCGCCGGATGGTCAAGCAATATATTGAAAAGTTTTATTTCACCAGCATTATAGCGGTTGTCATAAATATGTTCCGTTTGGCCAGACTTTTTTATGAAAGAAATGGTGATTTGTAATATTTGGAAATTATTAGAGAAGATGACAACCGCTGTGTACTTGTTTTTATCAAAAAAAGTCTAGACATTCTCGGAACACTGTGCCATATTTACTTTAATGGCACAGCGTTTACTCATACCCCATCCGGAAAATGCAACCATCGAAGAACTCAAGAAAGTCTCACGGGTGGGTTCCAATGAAACCGCTACACGCTGTACCGCCATTCAGATGCTCTTGGCCGGTGCCGACCGAGAACTGGTCTGCAATTCACTGTTGGTCACAAACCGGGCACTGAGAAAGTGGATTAACCGTTTCAATCACTCTGGTGTTGACGGACTGATTGTCAAAAAGCGGCCCGGCCGAATGGCCATTATCAACCATGAACAGGCTGATAAATTAGCGCAACTGATCGATCAACCTGAACAAGCACAACGCAGCTTTTGGACCGCTAAAGCTTTTCACGGTTACATCAGTAAAGCCTATCAAATCCAGTGCAGCTACGAGACGGTAATACGTTTCTTTCACAAACAAGGTTATGCGCTAAAAACCCCTCAGCCATGGCCGGACAAACAAGATGAACAATTGCGAGAAGCTTTTGTTCAAAAACTCGCGCAGTTGTTCAACCAGCCGGACGTGGATATTTGGTTTGCCGACGAATCGGGCTTCGAAGGCGACCCTCGTCCCCGGAAACGCTGGGATAAAAAGGGCCGGAAAACTCGGGTAACCCGAAATGGCGGACATCTACGCATGAATGTGATCGGTATGGTCTGCCCGCGAAGCGGAGAGTTTTTCGCCATCGAGGCATCTCATTCCGACTCGGTTACCTATCAGGCATTTTTAGATGAAGCCGATCGAAGCATCTCATTTCAAAGAACAACCAATATTTTGATTATGGACAACGCCTCATGGCACAAGGGCAAAACCACCAAATGGCACAATTGGCAACCGATGTACCTGCCGCCATACTCACCGGATCTGAATCCCATAGAGCGCATTTGGCTGACGATGAAAGCACGTTGGTTCAATAACCATGTCTGCAAAAATGAAGAAAAACTTATAGAGCGTTTGGACCAGGCGATATTAGATGTAATCGACAATCCTGAAATGACACAACAAACTACTGCAATCGGAACGTTATTCTGACAAACGCTCTAAACACTTATGCCTCTTAAATGGCTCAGGTTTAACATGTTGAATTCACACAATTCTCTCGGAATCGATAAATCTCAAGTAGAAAGGCTCTTTAAACAGTGAAAAAGACATGAGGACTTGTTCAATTTTTTTCATCCAAACGCCACTTCATAGCTTCCGAACCAAACCAGTATTACTCCCTATCAACTGCTGCGGCATTCTTTTGCGTTTCTTCTAATAGGGCTGCTAGCGTG
>JBDNAO010000100.1:0-4625 GCA_039768375.1 Desulfobacterales bacterium
CATCCGCCGATGCATATCGGGATCTGTGTTGGTGGATGTAACGCGGTAGACGGGCCAAAAGACAAACAAAATGTGTCATTATTTCTTGCCGCGGCCCCTAAATAGCCTCCTCCCACTGGTTTTGCCAAAAACGATACCTTAAAGCCGATAATTTCCGGCGGCAGGTAGCAGGATATACAGGATGAACCGTTAAACCTTGTATTTACCGAAATCTTCCGGAGACAGATTCTCCAGGTACTCGGCCCACTTTTTCCCTTCTTCGCTCTCGTCGAGGATCTCGACTTCCTCCTGGTTGATCTTGGACTTCTCCATGACTTTATCATCCACGTAGATAGGGGCATTGAACCGCAGTGCCAAGGCGATGGCGTCGCTTGGACGGGCATCCATGTCAAAACCGCCCTCCTGCGACTCGAAATAAATTCTGGCGAAGAAGGTGCTGTCGCGCAGATCGCAAACCTCCACCTTGGATATGGCGATATGGAGGCGATCGGTGAAGTTTTTGAAAAGGTCGTGGGTCATCGGACGGTCGAACTTGACGTTTTGGAGGGCCGATGCGATCGAGGTGGCTTCGAGCAGGCCGATCCAAATCGGTACCGCCTGGTCGTTCTCTTCCGACTTCAGGATGATGATCGGCGTGTTGGATGTCGGGTCCATGGTCAGACCGGCTATGCTTACCTTATGCAGCATAACTCTTTTCTCCTTTCACGGCAGACGGCACGGTAGCGGCGCTCAGCGGGATCCCCCAGAGGGAATGCGCATGCGCTTTTTCGATTTTCACTCGAACCAGTCTGCCCTTCAGATTTTCGCGCATCGGCGCAGGGAGAGCGTCCTGCTCAAAGTTGACGATTTTGTTGGCAGAAGTCCTGCCGGTCCACTGTGATGAGCCAACCGCCGGTTTTCCGGCGTCACCGTCAGATGGGGAGTGTCTTCTGTTTACCCCTTCGACCAGCACTTCCTGAATCGAACCCAGCAAGGACCGGTGTTTAAAAAGCGTGATCCGGTCCTGTTCTTCCAGGAGTCTCTGCAACCGCATGTTTTGCTCTCGTTCAGGGACCTTGTCATTGAAGCGGCTGGCTGGTGCTTCGGGACGGTCCGAATATTTGAAGGCGAACAGGCTGTCGAATTCGACCGTTCGGATCAAATCGAGGGTCTGTTCGAAATCGGCCGGTTCCTCGCCGGGAAACCCCACGATAAAATCAGACGAGATCGCAATTTGCGGACAATAATTCCGTAATTCGGCTACTTTTTTCAGGTAGTTCTCACGCGTGTAGCGGCGATTCATCCGCTTGAGAACCGGATTCGAACCGGATTGTACCGGCAGATGGATATGCCGGCAAAGTTTCGGCAAGTCTCGAAATGCTCGACACAAAGCCGTAGACAGGTCTTTGGGGTGCGATGTGGTGAAACGGATCCGCAGCAGTCCATCGACCGCATTGACGCGAGTGAGCAGTTCGGGAAAGTTGCAAAGACCTTCTTTTTCACCGTAACTGTTGACATTCTGACCCAGCAGGGTCACTTCGCGCACCCCCGCTGCTGCAAGTCTTTCGATTTCCACGATGATGTCCTCGGGTCGACGGCTGGCTTCCCGACCGCGAACATAAGGAACCACGCAATACGTACAGTAGTTGTCACATCCCTGCATAATGGTCACGAAGCGGCTTACCTGTCCTGTTATAAGCAATTCGGGCGACTCATTGAACGGCTCGGCAGCGACCGCTGTCTCGACATCCACCACTCGGCCCGCATGCTTTTCGGCACCTTTGACCATGCGTGGCAGGCGGGCAATGGCGTGAGTGCCGAAAACCAGGTCGACAAAGGGTGCCCGCTCCAAAATTTTTTCTCCCTGTTGCTGGGCGACACAGCCGCCGACCCCGATCAGCAAGTTCGGCCGGATTTTTTTAAGGCGACTCAGTCGTCCGAGGAAACTGAAGACTTTTTGTTCGGCCTTTTCCCGGATGGCGCAGGTATTGACGATAATGAGGTCGGCCGCACCGATATCGGCAGTTTTACGATAGTTCAAAGAGACCAGGGCCGATGCAATCTTCTCGGAGTCATAGACGTTCATCTGACAGCCGATGGTTTGTATGTAAAGATTTTTCACTTTCATGACCTGAAACACGCGACAGTCGGCACGCCGGCGTTGCGTAGGGGGATCTGTCTCCTCTCGTGCAACTGATTGTCGAAACGGTGGATTCGACGGTAAAGTCAAAAACAGCCAACTGTCTTCGCATTTGGTCGTGAAACAGTGCTGTCCTTGCGGAAACTCAGGAAGGCTGCGCAGCGGGTTCGATCAAAATCGTCTTTTTGAGATCTGAGATGATGTCATCGATCACCTCCTCGCAGCCGGGAGGAATACGAAGAGCGATCAGGCCCGACTGCGGCTCGACCGTCGACAGCAACCCTACCCCGTCGTAAGACTCGATGACAAATTTTATATAGGCGATCTCACGACGATCCACCCGGTAATATTGCGTCAGACATTCCATTGGCGATACCGTCGGGGTCCTCAGCACTTCAGCCCCTTGCGGTATGAATGATCCGCTTATCGATACCGGCCGCAGTGAATCTATTGGTGCTTACCCGCATATTGACTGAGTATAACCATATCACGCACCATTGCAATAATAAATATGGTCTTGTTCGGACGGCCTCAATAGACTATATACGGCAGCGATGGAAAAACACTGGCGCATCCTGCAACCCGATCCTTCCCGCATACGAGAGCTGTGCGGCCGCTTGCAATGCTCTCCGATCATCGCCGCCATTCTGGTTAACCGTAACCTGCAGACTCCCGACGAAGCATCGAAATTTCTGCGACCGTCTATGGAGCACCTGCGTCCGCCTTGTGGTTTGAAAGACATGCAGGCGGCGGTCGAGCGGGTGACGCGTGCCATCGAAAAGCAGGAAAAAATAATGATATTTGGTGATTATGACGTCGACGGCGTCACGGCCGCGGCGATTCTTTACGATTTTTTACTGAAAGCCGGAGCGAATGTATCCTATTACATTCCCCATCGCATAGAGGAAGGTTACAGCCTCAAAGCCGATCATATCGACAAGGTGGCAGTGCCGACTGGTATCGATCTTATCGTTACCGCCGATTGCGGATCCGGCAGTCACGCGGCTGTCCAACGGGCAAACGCCGCCGGGATCGACGTCGTCGTCACCGACCATCATCGCGTGTCCGATACACTGCCGTCTGCGGTCGCGGTGGTCAACCCCAAGCGACCGGACTGCACGGCCGGTTTCGAGCACCTTGCCGGGGTCGGGGTTGCCATGGCCCTGCTGATCTGTCTGCGAAAACATCTCAGAGAAAGGGGTGTCTGGCACAAGCGTTCGGAGCCGAATCTCAAAGCCCTGTGTGATCTCGTCGCCCTGGGCACGATCGCCGATGCCGTGCCACTGGTGGATGAAAACCGAATTTTCGTTACGGCGGGCATAGAGGTGATTCGCTCAGGAAGGACCCGAACCGGGGTCATCGGCATCCTGAACAACTGCCGTATGTCCAGCCAAGATGTGGACGCCGAAGACCTCGCCTTTAAGATCGTACCGCGCCTGAATGCCGCCGGTCGAATGGATCACGCCCTTCTGGCCGCCCGGCTGCTGCTGACGGAAAACCGCGAAACGGCCAAGGGGATCGCGGATTCCCTCGATGAACTGAACAATCGGCGCAAGGACACCGAACGGCAAATCTTACAGCAAATCAGGCAATACCTGAAGGATCACCCCCAGGAACTCAACCACCGGGTACTGGTTTTGTCGCATGAAGACTGGCATGAAGGCGTACTCGGAATTGTGGCATCGAGACTGGTGGAACGCCATTACCGGCCGGTGGTCCTGATATCGACCCGCGAGGGTATCGGCAAGGGGTCGGCCCGCAGTATCTTCGGATTCAATCTTTATCGGGGATTGACGGCCTGCGCCGATCAGCTCGAAAATTTCGGCGGCCACGGTATGGCCGCCGGCCTGGGTATCAGAACCGAAAATATTTCCGCTTTTAAAACCGCATTCGAACAGGCAGCCGCGATCGCCAGCATCGACATAGTTCCGGTGCCGGAAATTCGCATCGACTGCGTCCTTGATTTTGAACAAATCACCGACCAATTGATCGACGAAATCGATGCCCTGCAGCCGTTTGGCAGTGGCAACAGCCAACCGCTGTTTATGGCCGGCGATGTTCAGATCATACGCAGCCAAATTGTAGGAGACCGGCATCGGCGCATGCGCCTGACCCAATCGGGAACCGGCCGGTCTTTCCCCGCCATTCAGTTCAACATCGATCCCAGCCAAACCCTGCCGGAACGCCTGAAAAAAATCGCCTTCCACCTTCAGTGGAACCGCTGGAACGGAGGGAAATCCGCCCAGATGGTCATCGAAGAAATCGCTGCCCCACTCCCCTGACGGCATCATGTCTGCCGTCAACCCGCGGTCGACGTCGGCGCTAGTGTCTTGTCACACATAAATTGTCTTATCCATTGTCACCCGCTGCTTGATATTTCAAGCCTGGGAACATAACAATGACCATCGGCAGTGTTGTTTTTGGTTTCAGGGATTGCCCGCCCGCCTAAAATAATGCCAAATTCCAAATGACAATATCCAAATCTCAAAATGGTTTTAAAAGACCG
>JBDNAO010000005.1:0-8326 GCA_039768375.1 Desulfobacterales bacterium
AAAGTAGTTCCGGTCGTCACAGACGTTGATACTCGCCACCCGGGCTTTCAAACCGTGCAACTTGGCCCCGAGGATGAAACCGGCGGCCGTGCCGCCGGAGCCGGTAGCATGCAGGATGGTCACCGGACGGCCGCTGCCTCCCGGCAAGCCGGCGATATCAGTGGCCAGCTCTTCTGCAGCCCGGATGTATCCCCAGGCGCCCAGGGGGTTGGAGGCCCCTTCCGGAATGATATAGGGCCTGCGGCCCGCCTGCCTGAGGAGCTCGGCCTCGCGCTGCATGAGCACATCTCGGTTCTTGTATTCGGACGGCGTGATCCAAACGATGGCGGCACCGGCCAGACGATCGAGCAGGATGTTGCCTTCCGGCGGCGGCGGGTTGGCCGGCTCCGGCGTCCGCAATAGCAGGCGGCAGCCGAGGCCCAATGTGGCGGCTGCAAGGGCCGTGGCGCGGCAATGGTTGGACTGGGCCCCGCCGCAGGTGATCACCGTGTCGGCGTTAAGGGACAACGCATCGGCCATTACAAACTCCAGTTTGCGGATCTTGTTGCCCGACAGCGCGGCACCGGTGAGATCATCCCGCTTGACATAGAGTTCGACACCGAGTTCCTTGCCCAGGCGCCGCAACGGCTGGATCGGCGTGGGCAGCCGGGCCAAATCGATCCGGGGTGGAGAGGATGTTTTCATTTTTCACTCCCATCTTTGGAAGCGGTTTTGAAACCGAGTGTATAAACCAGCATACCACCGTGATCTTCGACCAAGTCAGTTTGATGACATACAATCTTTTACGGTATGCGTAAAGTCCACAGACTCGAGCGGTTCATGTCACGAAGATTTTCGCGCCACGGAAAGGGAGAGCTTGGCTGTAACGGGCGCGTCCTTCGGCAGCGGTCCGGGCGGTTTGGTCGACAAGCGCTCCGAGGCAACGGCGCCCTCACCGGTCAGTACGGCGACGATTGCACGGGCCCGGGCCTCGGCGAGTGCGGTCAGCACCGTCGCAGGCAGGGGTTCGCTTTCCACCAAACGGGCGTAAAGAGCTTTCGACAGTTGTCCCGGATCCTCGACCTTTTCCGCTTGAGCGGCTGTACCCTTATCCTTTTCCAGGGAGTCTTTGAGCCTCTTTAGCGCCGGTGCGCCGAAACGCTCCGCGAACATCGCCTCCAGGGCCCGTCGGGTATCGGGATTGCCGTAATCGAGAGGGCCGGGATCCTCATCCTGCTCGGGCGCCGTGCCGAGACGCCCGGCGACAGTTCGACGCACACTCAGCCCCTTGAGTTTTTTTCCATCGATTTCCGTGCTGTAACGCCCCTGCACTTCAAGCTTCAACTGCGGCCGCTTTTGCAATGCCTCGGCCAGCTTCTTCAGCTTCTCTCTTTCCGGCGCCGGCACGGCGGCGTCACCGGATTCAAAGGCGATGGCATCGAAATTTCCTTCAGCCCCCCCGCCGATTATCGCACCCAGCACACGGAAGGGCGCTGTCGCAATTTTTGTGATCAGGTTGACGAGCGCTTTTCCGATCAGGTGACCGAAGCTGAACTTCGGATCGTTGATATCGCCCCGCACCGGCAAACCGATGTCGATGACCCCGTCGGCGTCCTCCAGGAGGGCAACGGCAAGATCAAGCGGCAGATTGACGGCTTCGGGGCTTTTCACGGGCTGACCGAGTTTAAGTTTGTCGACGACGATCTGGTTGTCGCCCCGCAGCTGGCCGTTGTCGATCTTGTACTCAAGATTCAGCGACAGCTTTCCAGAATCGATCTTCCGGCCGGCAAACTTGCCCGAATAGGGTGTCAGGCCGGTCATTTCCACGTTTTGAAACGTCATGTCGATGTTTGCAAACGCGACGGGATCGAAGACATTGATTTCACCTCCGATTTTTGCCAGACCGTAAGCATCGACGTTGCCCTCGAGCTGGACTTGAGCGCGGGAATCCTGTGTCGAGGACATCCCGATCACCACGCCGCCGAGTTCATGGATCTTGGTTCCAAATTGAGGCGTCAGGCTCAAATCGGCAAAATCCAAGATCCCATTATCAATCCGCAATTTTTGAATGCTGACCGGAAATACGCTCCCGCTGCTTGCTTTTGAAGGTCCGGTGCCTGCGGGAGCACCTGATTCCGGGGGCACAGTTTTGAACACCTGTGCGAGGTTCACCGATCTGTCTTCTCCGATGATCAATTGCGCGATCGGCCGGTCGAGTTTGATTTCCTTGACGTCGAGTCGATTCGGCGCCAGCCGGAGCTTGAGTTGGTCGGTTTTCAGTGCCTGCCATCCCAACAGGGTGTCCTTGGATCCGGACTCGGTCAAGCGCAGTTTTGCCAGATTCAGCCCACCGTCGTAAGCAAGGTCCGCTCCGAGATCCTTCACACCGTATCGCAGCGTTCCCTGGGAGGATAACTCGCCGGAATGCATCTCGAGGTTCGCAACCGAATCGATGTAAGGCTGCAACGGCGTCAACGCCACTCCAGTCACGTCGATACGTGATTCGACCGTCGGGCCGGAAGGATCGAGCGTACCGGCGGCCGCAACGCTTCCTCCCGCATCTATCTTGATGTCTGCTTTAAACCCCATGGGGGATTTTCCGTCGACGTCGGTGAGCAAAACGTCGAGCGGGTTCAAGGTCAGCAGCGATCCGTCCGCCTTGACCGTGCGATCGTAAATGGCGGTTGTGATTCCTGATAATTCGATGGTTTTCACGGCATACCGCCACGGATTGCCTTTGGCGGCGGCTTCTTCAGACCCGCGGCGCACAGCACCGCTTTGCGGCGGTGCCAGAAGCTGGGTGAGGTTTAACTCACCGCCGGCCTCACGGACAACGTCGACATGTCCGCCGTCGAAACCGACGCGGGAGAGCGTCAATAACCGTTGGCCGAGGTCGAAGACCCCGCCCTCCAGAGCCAGTCTATCAACCCGGACCGTGGGTTCGGGAGAGCCGAGCAGACCCGCATGCATCTTTTTTGCAGCAACCGAGATGCCGTTCAGGCGTATCTGAGTCTCGGCGGCAGCTGCACCCACTTCAGCGCTTAACGTGACCGTGATATCTCCCAGGCCGGCGTCGAGGGCCGGCGTGCGACTCGAATCCTGGTAGGTGAGTGCCGTCTCTGTGATGTCGAATGCACCGACCTTGACGGCCCAGGAACTTTCTTCCCCGCCGTTTGGAACCTTCGGCTCGCTCTTTTGGACGGTCGGTTGCGGACGAGTACCGTGACCGGCTGTCTGCCGGACGATGCGCTGCAGGTTCAAATTGCCTTCCCGGTCGACGGCGACATTGACGTCACCTCCGGTGAGGGATAATTTTCCGATAAATAGTTTCCGTGTGGACAGATCGAACCGCGTTGCGCTCAATGCAAGCTTCTTAACCGTGAAAAACGGGACTTTGGCGTCGGAAAGCCGGAGCGACAAGCCGGTGAGACGGGTCGCAACCCTATCAAGCGCAAGCTTCGGAGACGAACCGCTGAGGTCGAGTTCATAGTTGGTGTTGAAGTGGAGTGTGCCGGACGGGGGGTCTATGGCGACGCTGTCCCTTATAAATTCCCACAGACTGGCCGCCTTTATGTTGTCCAGGACGAGATTGCCGGTCGACCGGAACGGGTGCAAGGATATCTCCCCGGCCCAGTTGATCGATTCACCGTCCGGAGTCGTCGCCGCCAGCGTATAAGGACCCTTCCGGTCGGGAAGGGTGGAAATGTCCGTCAACCGGATGTCGAGGGGCCGAAACGTCACGGTTGCCGGCGACGATTGCCGCCGGTCGATAATGTCGATGGCACCGCCTGAGACCGCGATGTCCTGAAGCAGCAAACGCGGCGGACGCGAATCGGATTCTTCGGCTTGATCCGGTCTTTTCGGCGCCAGCTTGGCAAGATTGAGAACGCCGTCGGTCCCGATGACGAGGTTGACCAGGGGTTCGTCCAGAGTGATTTGGCGAAGAGTCCAGGCCCATCGAAACAGGCTGCTCACTTCGAAGTCGACCAGCAGGCGTTTGAAAGCCCCAATCGGTGTTCCATCCGGTTCGGTGAGCTCGAAATCGCTGGCCTCAAATTTGAACAGAAACGGGTTGATACGCACCTTGCCGATATGAGCTTCACGCTGTAACAGGTCCTGCGCGATTTGGGGCACATAATGTCTGACCAGATAGGGGGCAAGAAAAAAACCGCCAAGCGTATAGAAAATCAGAAGTCCAACGGTGATGATGAACGTCTTGCTGAAAAGTATGCGCCGCAAGTTCGCTGTCAATCTTGGTTTTGTCGTCATCCGACAATCTCCATCTTAAAGTGGTTTCGATCGGTAGCGCCCTTTCGTCTCTCCTCCGTCCAACTCGTATCCGTCCGCAAATGGTCCTTTTCCACAATTCCCCGCCTGCTTCGGGACAGATCGGCGTCAATCACGCCTGTGGCGTGACAGGTCAGCGTAATCGCTTGTGCGGCGCACACGAGTAAGCCTCCGCGCCATTCCTTGATTTCCTTGAACTTGCAGAAAATTGCTTATTTCTGGATCGGAATCGGATGAGTGTCGTAAATGAAACCGCGGATGGACAGCTCAGTATTTTTACTGATTGCGGGTTCGACTTTCAGTTCGGCGCGCTGTTTACCTTCGCGCCGCCGGCACTCAGCACCACTGCCATGAGGGTTACCATCGCTTTGGCGACCAGTCTCTCCTGCCCGTCGGGCACCGCAAACACCTCCGATTCCGCAACCATGATTTTTTTGCCCGCGTGCACCACCCGCGACCGGCACAAGAGGGAGTCTCCCAGGGCCGGCTTGAAATAGTTGATCTTGAACTCGATCGTCAGAATGCGCTCCCTTTCAGAGACCAGTGTGAAGGCCGCATAACCGGCCGTGTGGTCGGCCATGGTGGCCATGACGCCGGCATGAACGAAGCCGTCCTGCTGGCGGTGCATATCTCCGACGGCGAGTCGCGTTTCGAAGACACCACGGTCCACCCGTTCGACTTCGAACCCGCAAAATGCCGGAAACCCCTTAAGATAATCATTTTTCAGAAACGCAAACCATTCGTTCGCCATGAATCACCCCTCTCTAAGGGTGGCGGCAAACGATTCTTTTATCCGTGCCGTCTGAATCGGTCCGTCCGCGGCGCCCCTGAGACTGAAGCTTCCATCATTTATGCATGCGCTCAAGAATCTTTAATAACTCCACCCGGTCCCGTCAATAGCCAATGCTAAACACTCATGACCCTGGGCCGCCACGGTGCATGAAAATGACGCGCCGGAGCCCGGATGAGCGGTTGAGAACAGCGGCTGACTGTCTGAGTCGCCGGGGTCTTAAGCCGGACCCGATGCCGATACCGCATGAAAGGCACAACATTGGGGACAAACCCGACCCCCTAATTTGAAGACTGGCCTGGTCCGGGTTTAGAGCCCGTTGGCGGCGAGTTTCAGCCGTCTTTCGAAACCGGTTATCCAGGCGGAGACGCCCACCTTATTCGGTTGTGTCCGTTGAGTCGGTTAAGTCAGTTTTGTCGGTTAAAGGATATCATCGATTTTAAGGACTAAACGCTCATGACCTTTAAGTCACCACTGGTTCCGGGTTCTGAATTTCAAGTTCCAAGTTTCTATTTGCGGGTCTGATTCTATTGTCGAACTAAAAGGGAACAGCGGTCTTTTAGAGGCCTGCTTGGAACCGTCTCAAAATATTGGCTTTGGCGAATGGGTCGGTTGTGAGACCATCGCTGAACGGTAAGCTGTTAAACGGATCTGCGGTCTGCTGGAGAGGTGTTTGGTCGATTGGAATAATGAACTGATAAGGACCATTTTGCGACGAGGAACCGGTGCCCCGGTGATGTCCTCCGTCGAAGTGCGGTTTTTTTATAAGGATTAGTGATCGTATTGACTGGCGTACTTTGCGTCGTTGTATAGGCTGTCGCCGTAAAGGTCTCTGCCGTAAGCGCGAATGATCTTCTGCCCCTCCTCTGAAGCCACGAAGGCGATGAATTTCGCGGCCGATGGCTGCGCGGTCGTGGCGCCCGGCGGTTGACAAAGGTTGTGATAGGTATTGATCAGCATCGGGGCGCCCCGGAAGAGAATTTTAAGGTTGGGGAGTTCTTTTTTAGCGGCCACCCAGGTACTGCTGTCGGTCATGAAATATCCCCCGTCCGCGTCGGCCTTCTTTTCCTTGAGCATTTTGAGAGATGCACCGGATCCGGCCTTGACCCAACACAGGCCGGTCTCGTTGAGCCGGTTGAATTCTTTTGCCAGGGCTTCGACCAAACCCAGTTCTCCCGGACTGCCGGTTGCCAGGGAAAACCGGTGCGTTCCGGTTCCGAATACGGCCGTGCACTCATCCCCGGCGAAGCCGATTCCGGTCAAGATAAGCAGGACCGAAAGCAGTGATAGCCAACCAAGCGTCTGTTTCGAGAAAATCATTTGTCTCTCTCCTTTGGCGTCGATTGCCTTTTAGAACCTTCGGGCTCGCTCAAAAATGACCCTGTTTCCCTCCATAAATGGCCCTTTTCCGCAATTTTCCGCCTGCTTCGGGACAGATTGGCGTCAATCACGCCTGTGGCGTGACAGGTCAGCGGAATCGCTTGTGCGGCTTTCATAAGTATGCCTCCGAGCAATTACTTGATTTCCTTGAACTTACGAAAAATTCTACATTTCTGAATCGAAAACTTATCAGTGCCCTTTATGAAACCGCCGATTGGCACAACCCTGCATTTTAGACGCCGATGCAACCCGTCTATCTGAGTTGCAAAAATATAAAGCTACTTTTCGACTTGTGTGAGCGTCAATAGGGTTATAAGTGATGACACATAAGGCCGAATATGAACCTATAATGACAGCTATGACGCCGGTTTTTCCGGTTTTTGCCTATTTTTCAGCGTGCTTTCATCCTACCGATAGAACCGGCGGTGGCCTGGGTGATGCAGGTGCCGCTGTTTAAGAAAGAATAATAGTTGAACAGAAGAATAATTGTGAATTTTATATCCGATTTCCGATTACCAAATTGTTGATGATGCATTTTGGGCTTGACGGATCGTTTGGTTTCTACAAAAAGAGGATAGTATGAGTCCCATATACTTTGATTATTACGATTCGCCCATTGGCCTGATCGAAATCGCCGGAACATCGACAGCCGTCATCGCTTTGAACTTCGTAGCGGAACGGTGTCGGGAAGTCGCTTCCCATTCGCTGGTCGCCGAAGCCGTTCGGCAGTTGGACGAGTACTTCGACGGCAAACGCCGCACATTCAATATTGAAATGGCGCTTGAAGGAACCGATTTCCAGCAGCAGGTCTGGCAACAATTGCAGACAGTGCCTTATGGCTGCGTTGCATCCTACCAGGACATTGCCAGAGGCGTGGGACGACCGGCCGCCGTCAGGGCCGTCGGCGCAGCCAACGGCCGCAACCCGATCGCCATCATGGTTCCCTGTCACCGCATCATCGGTAAAAACGGCCATCTGGTCGGATACGGCAGCGGATTGTGGCGCAAGGAATGGCTTCTCAAACACGAAGGATATCCGGTATCCGAGGTCTGCCGCTGAAAAACGGTCGCAACGATGTAAGGTAGAGAGGTTTTACGGGATTTTCCATTCGGGCAACCGGGCGAAAATCCAACTCACTGTCCAGTAAACCGCAATTACCCGGCGCCTCGCTAGTGGCCACTCTGAAAGAAAGGACAATCACTTCCATGCAACATCAACTCGTTTTACAGTTTCAAGGTCGTGATGTCGACGATTTCGAGGACTTGATACATCTGGAAGATACCCTTATCGCCCATTTGGATGAGCGTCATTTAGTGGAAGGCCATGATTTCGGTGACGATACGATGAATATATTTATCCGTACCGACTCGCCGGAATCCGCTTTCGATAAAATAAGAGAGTTGCTGCACCACTCTCTGCTCGACAAGACAAAGGCCGCTTGGCGTCGAGCGGGCGAAAACGACTTCACCATCATATGGCCTGAAAAATATGAAGGCCGCTTTGAATTATAATATGGTTTGCCCTAAATGCCAGACCGCGTTGAGGTTGCACGACAACTATTGTCCGCACTGCGGTGTCGACCTGCACGGACGGAAGTCCCGCAGGATTCCTCTCACCGTGGTTCTCATCGGTCTTTTGGTTCTGTCCGGTACCGCTTTTTATCTGTACCGCATCCTTTCATCCCCCGTCTCCCGTGAAATCGCTTTTCAGATGGGCACCAACCCCCTTCCAGCCGCCTCTAAAAACCGTGCCGCAGTGCCGCCAACCGGCCAGGGAGCTTATTCGACGACAGGTGCCCTGCTAAAACTGCCGATCGGGACGGTGACGATCCAGGACATTGCCGGTGCCTCTGTCACACAGATTCCGGCGGCTATCGTCGGCAGGGGCTGG
>JBDNAO010000101.1:0-6858 GCA_039768375.1 Desulfobacterales bacterium
CCATTTATGGACGGAAACTAAATAATCCGGCCCTTCGACCCGGTGGTCACCGGATTTTCTGCTGTTGCAGCAGGCGTTTGGGGTGTGGTGGGCGGCACGACCGGCGACGGTTCGGTTCGGCCGGGTTTGATCATGCGGGAGCGGCCCTCAAATGTGGAGCCTTCCTTGATATCAATGGAGCGGGCGGTGATGTCCCCGATCATTTTACCGGTGGCCTGGATCTCGAGGTGATTGCGGGCCGTCACGTTGCCTTTGACCGTACCTTGAATAACGATCGTGTTGCCTTCGATATCGGCTTCCACGACGCCGGACTGACCGACGACGATATCACCGTTGAGTTTGATCGATCCGAGGACGCGGCCGTTGATCAAAATATTTTCTTCCCCGCCCAGTTCGCCTTCGATCCTGATGTTCTCGCTCACCAGCGACATCGATGCTCCGGAGGTGGCTACTTCCATGGTCTCTGCTCCTCAAAGGTTTGAATCAGCTGTGCATCTTGATTTCACCGTTGAACACCGCCCCTTCTTGAAGGGCCACAACCGGCGTGGAGATATTGCCCTTGACGACGCCCGTGCGGTCAATCTTCAGCTTGGAAACGGCGGCGAGATCTCCCTCGGCTGTTCCGCCGACCAGAATCGTGGCGGCTCTCAGGTTTCCCCGGATGACAGCCGATTCCCGGATGTCCAGGTCGCCTTCCAAATGAATGTCGCCTTCATGGCTGCCGAATACCTGAACGCTGTCGCGACCGGTTATGGATCCGCTGACCGTCAACTTCTTGCCCAGATAAGTCGTTCCACTTTTAGAAGACGGTTGCGTCAGGACAGGGTCGCTCGGATCTTCGCCGCCATTGGATTTTTTGAACCAGGCCATTGTTGAACGCCTCCTTCAAGCTGTGATGAGTGTGCCTATAAGATACCGTTTATTTGAAAATAAATCAACAAATCAGTTGAGTATTTGCGGTGCCTGTATTACCTCTCAATGAGATGTCAGCCACCGGGCCCCAGCCAGTGCGTCATTTCGGCGGGGCGTTGCGAAGCGGGAGACCACACCGATGAAACTCTTTCCAATCCTCGTTTTGGTTGCCGGTTTTTTGAGCGGCACGATTGTCGGGTCAACCTGGGCCGAGGAGCCGAGTGACATAAGGCAGGCCCGAGACGACATGGTGCGCGAGCAGATCGAAAACCGCGGTATCAAGGATCCGCGCGTTCTCGCCGCCATGCGCGAGGTCCCGCGCCACCTTTTTGTCCCACAGGATCTGCGATCGAAAGCGTATACCGATCGTCCCCTGCCCATCGGTGATGGTCAGACGATCTCGCAGCCCTATATCGTTGCCTTGATGACCGAAGTCCTCTCCCTGAACGCCTCTTCCCGGGTTTTGGAGATCGGCACCGGGTCCGGTTACCAGGCCGCCGTACTGGCGGCCGTCGCGGGCGATGTCCACACCATCGAAATCAAGGCAACGCTCTACGAACAGGCCGGCCGGACCCTGCGGGCGCTTCAGCTCGACAAGGTCAAGACCCGGCGGGGAGACGGCTATTACGGCTGGACCGAACAGGCACCTTTCGACGCCGTCATGATCACCGCGGCCGTCGACCACATCCCGCCGCCGCTTCTTCGGCAGCTCAAAGACGGCGGGCGGCTCGTGTTGCCCCTCGGCAATCCTTTCAGCTATCAGAACCTTGTTCTGGTCACAAAAAACGCGGAGGATTACACCGTCAAACAGATCACCGGCGTTCTTTTTGTGCCGCTGACCGGATATGCCCTCGACCGGAAAAGGTGAAACCGGTGCCCCCCTCCTCGACTCGCCCACCGCTCCTGTTAGCCGTCTTCCTGATTTCCCTGTCCTCCCTGGCCTTTGAGGTGCTTCTGACCCGGGTGTTTGCCATCAGTCAGTGGAATCACCTGGCCTTCATGGTGATCAGCATTGCCCTGATGGGCTTCGCCGGTGCCGGCACTTTTCTGAATCTCCTGCAGGCGAGGGACAGAGGCCGGACCGGTTCGCTGGCCTCAGCAGAAGCCCCGGCCATTCTCAGCCTGTTTTTCGCCGCCGCCGTCATCCTCGCTTTTTGGGTGTTGAACCACCTGCCTCTCGATTACTTCAGACTACCGGTCGAGCCGATACAGATCATTTATCTGTTGGTCGCATACGGGCTGCTGGCCGTTCCGTTTTTTTTCGCCGGGCTCGTGATCTGCGCCGCCTACAGCCTGGTGCCCGAAAAGACCGGCATCGCCTATTTCGCTACCATGACCGGTTCGGCATGCGGCGCCGTGCTGCCCGCCGCCCTGCTGCCGTTTATCGACGAAGGCCGGCTCATCGTCGTCACGGCCCTCATTCCCCTGCTGACCATTTTACCGCTTCTGCGGTCCGCGGCACCGTCACTGTGGTCGGCCCGCGCCGTATTTCGGGACACGACGGGGCGCCTTTTGGCAGCAGCGGCCGTCATCGCCGGATCGGCGACCCTGCTCATAACGGCCGCACCGCAGACCGTATCGGTCCACCCGTCGCCCTACAAAGCCCAAGCCCAGACCCTGCAACTGCCGGACAGCCGGATCACGGAAACCCGCAACAGCATCAATGGTCTCACGACGATTGTGTCGAGCCCTTACATCCGTTCTGCGCCGGGTCTGAGTCTGAAATTCGGCGGCGAACCGCCGCCTCAAACCGCGGTGTACCGGGACGGTGACAATCAGCTGGTGCTCTACACGGATTTGACGCCGCCCAGTGCGGAATTCGCCGCCTCTACCCTGCCCTATGCCGGTTACCGGCTGGTCTCCGTGCCGGCGAATGTTCTGATCATCCAGAACGGCGGCGGTTTGGGCGTGGCTTGCGCGACGGCCGCCGGATCACGGCGCATCACGCTCGTCGATTCCCATCCGGAACGGGCCCGGATCACAGCCGAACATTATCGGATACCGGTCGTCAGCCAAACGCCACGCCAATTCCTGAGCCGCACCACCGAACATTACGACGTCATTCAGGTTGAAACCTGGGGCACCTCCCTGCCCGGTTCCGCTGCCCTCAGTCAGGAGTATCTTCTCACGATCGATGCCCTGAGCGCCTATCTCGACCACCTGAGCGAAAATGGTGTGATCATCATCTCGCGCCGGCTGTTGCTGCCCCCTTCCGACCTGTTGCGGCTGTGGGCGACAGCCGCTGAGGCTCTGGTAAGGACCGGGATAGCGCAGCCTGAAACCCATCTGGCCGTGCTGCGAAACTGGGACACGTACGTGATGTTGGTTTCTCGACGCCCCTTGCATACCGACGAAGAATTGGTCAGATTCACCGAAGATCGGAACTTCGACTGGGTCTACCGCTTCGACATGCGCCCCGAATGGTCCAACCGCTTTTATGTCTTCGACGCACCCTACCACAGCCTGGCCGTCGGGCGGTTGTCCGAAGCTTATCGCGAGGGTCGGGAAAGCGCCTTTTTTAACGCCTATTTCATGGACATTGCGCCGCAAACCGACAATCGCCCGTTTCCCAGCCGTTTCTTGAAATGGCACCGCTTGAAAGAGATGTATCGCACCACCGGCAGCCGCATGTACACCCTGCTGCTGTCAGGTGAAATAGTAGTGGCTGTTATATTTCTCGAAGCCGGCCTCTTGTCGCTGGCGCTGTTGGCCCTGCCCTTTGTAGCGCTTCGGAAAACCGGCGCGCGACCCGGCGCAGCCGAAATGCTCTACTTTCTATCGCTGGGAATCGGGTTCATGTTCGTCGAGCTGTATTTTATCAAGCAGCTGGTGTTGCTCTACGGTGATCCGGTCGTCAGCTTCACGGTGGTTCTTGGCGGTATGTTGGTCTTTTCGGGAGTCGGTGGTTTTTTTTCCCAGCGCTTGACCGACAGGGTCCTTGTCGTCAACCTGGTCCTGCTGATCGCCCTGCTCGCGCTCGCGGGACCGGCCACCGCCTGGTTGACGCAAGCGGTCCTCCCGTTTCCGGTCCCGATGCACTTTGCAATCGGCCTGGCGTGGCTGGCGGTTCCAGGGGTACTGACCGGACTCCCCTTCCCTCTCGCCATGCGCCATCTGCTGAAAACACCGTCGGCCCGAGCCTACGCCTGGACGGCCAACGGCTGTGCATCGGTGCTGGCATCGATCGCCGCCGCCCAGCTGGCCTTGAGCCAAGGCATCGCCGCCATCGTCATCGGCGCGGCGGCGGCGTACGGGGTTGCCTTGATCTGTGCCCTTAAAATGCGATCGTCGGCCGCGGTTAAAGATGCAAGCGCGCGCACTCGAATCTAAATAGTGCCCATCCGCGATCTTTTTAGGCACTGTTGAGTGTCCAATTCATAAATGAGGATTTTTTTCGCTGGGCAAGGCCGTCCCGCCTTGCGGGATTTGCGGCGAGGCGTACTTTATGTACGCCGCAGCCGGAAACCCGCGGAGAACGCAGTCCAGCGGAAAAAAGACCATTTATGGATGGACACTAAATAGAAAGGCTACCATGATACCGATCGATGTCGATTGCTACGCGGGTTATCGCGGTGAGGAAACCCCGCGACGGATCCGGTTCAAAACCCATACAGTGACAGTGCAGGCAGTGCTCGACCGCTGGCTTTCGCCGGACCACCGTTACTTCAAGGTGAAAGGTGATGACGGCGATCTTTATATCATCCGTCATGATTCCCGCCAGTGCCTATGGGAGCTGACCTTTTACCGTGCGGCCGGAACCCCTTGAAGTCAGATAGAAATCCTCTCTGACAAAAATAAAAGCATAAAATCATAGATGTCCCTAAATTTCCTGAACTAATTATTGACAAATAGCATTGTGTTTGAAATGTAAACTCAGACTCTTCAGACTCTTCCTCATCACTCCTATTAAAATGGGAGTACGCAATATTACATTCACAAAGAAAGATGCTCAATCGATTGGTATCACTTGCGTTGACAAGCGTCTTTCGTTCTTGCATAAAGTGATTGGCAACACCAAAAAAGGAGGATACGTGATGAACACCACAGTTCGGTTGATGCTTGTTTTCATGCTGATACTTGTAGCCGCTCCGGCCTATGCGGCTGAAGCCACGCAGATGTGGAAATGCGAGGTACTCGAGGACTTTTCCGAAGCGGAAGTGATAGCCAACGCTGGGGAGTGGCTCAAGGCTGCAAGGACAATGAAGGGTGGTGAGCAGTTAGAGGCCCATGTGTATTTCCCGGTTGCCGTCAACGCCATTGGTGAAGCTGACGTCTGGTTTGTTGTCACCGCACCTTCTTTCGAGGAGTGGGGTAAGTTCTGGGATAACTACGCGGGTTCTCCGGCCGCGGCAGTAGACCAGCGGAATCAAAAGGTCGATTGTCCAAACAGCGCCTTGTGGGAATCAGTAAAGATAAAATAGAGGTGGACCCGACCCCATCCGCTCAAGCCGTTTGCGTAGATCCTGCGCCACCGTTTCAGGGCCTCTATCTGAACAAGCCTTCCCAACTGAGACTTCTGGAATTCTTGTTCTGCAAACGGCTATTCTTACCGCGACATCAGGCCAAGCTTCGGGTGATCGGGGGCGGACGCTTGCGAGTGCAGCACCAATCCGATGGAGGTGCCCACCACGGCCCAGGATCCCGCTGGCCTGAGCCTCGCTCGGTAATCCAGCCACCTTCGATCCGCGCCGATTGCCACTCGTGTCCTCCCCTCGCAAAGGTCCAGCGTTGAATCGAGGGACACCTGGACCGGTTGCCTCTAGCTCGCGCATCGTCGAGGTCGATATGGTCCGCGGCTTCGCTCTGTTCGGCGTGCTGCTGGTGAACATGTACGGCTTCGGCGCCGACTCGATCGCCTGGAACTTGCCGACCGACCAGCTGGCGTTCGCGATCATGCGCGTCTTCTTCGAATCGAAGTCGTGGACTCTGTTCTCCATGCTGTTCGGCTTCGGCTTCGCGCTTCAGCTGCAGCGCGCCCACGCACGGGGCTTCCGCATCCTGCCCATCTACCTCCGGCGGCTGGCCGTGCTCTTTGCCTTCGGGGCCGCGCACGCGCTGCTCTACGACGGCGACATCCTGATGCTCTACGCGGAGCTCGGGCTCGGGCTCCTCGTCGTTCGCTGCCTGCCCACACGGAGGCTCCTTCTCCTGGCCGTCGGGCTCATGCTGGTCTTTCCCCTGGCCCGCTTCGTCTCGACCCAGGACCAACCCGCCGGATCGGAAGAGATCCGCAGCGTCGGCGAAGCCCGTGCTCGACTCGAGCGGGCGCAGCGTACGCACGTGTATGCCACCGGGTCACTTGCCGAGGTCGCGGCCGACAACGCGAGCGCGATCCCCGCGAATCCCCTCGAGGACGTCGATTCGCCGGAGTCCGGCCTGGCGGTCTTCGCGATGTTCCTCCTCGGGTTCTCCGTCGGCCGATCCGGGGTCCTGCGCGACATCCCCGGCCACGCGGCGTCCATTGCCCGCGTGCGGGCCTGGGGGCTGGGTTTCGGGCTCGCGGCAATGGCCGCGGAGCGGGTCCTCGCCGTCACCGCCGGGTACGCGGTGTTCCGATCACAGCGAGCCGGCCCGGGCGTACAATTCGCCGGCGATCTCCTCTTCGCCTTCGGGATCGCGGCTCTCGCCCTCGGCTATGCGGCGACGCTCATCCTCGCCGCGCAGACTCCCCGCGGGAGGGCCGCCCTCGCGCCCCTGGCCGGGGTCGGCCGCCTGGCCCTGACCGTCTACCTGACCCAGACCCTGATGTTCACCACCTTGTTCTACGGGTACGGCTTCGGCCAGGCCTTTCGACTGGGGCCAGCCGCCGTCACCGCTTGGGCGGTGATGATCTTCGCCGTGCAGGTCGTCGCGTGTCAGTGGTGGTCGAGACGCTTCCGCTTCGGCCCCATGGAGTGGTTGTGGCGCTCCCTGACCTACCTGAAGTGGCAGCCGCTGCGCCTCCGG
>JBDNAO010000512.1:0-3730 GCA_039768375.1 Desulfobacterales bacterium
GTGGGAAACTATCAGATCAGTTTGACCGATACCGAGCTGGCTCGTTATCAAAGAACCTTTTTCGGTGCCAATGTGGCCTATAAATCGCTGTCGCAAACCAAGTACGGCGAGCCGAACACAAAGGTGATGGTTTTCGGTGCCGATGTGCAGCAGCTGCATGTCAACGACCAGCTCGAGGCCACCGGCGGTTCACTTTACTACCTGAGCCATCGCGACATCATCGAGGGTAGCGAGCAGGTAAGCCTGGTGGTCAGGGACAAGAACACGGGACTGGTGCTCTCGCGCACCCCGCAGCAGCAAAACGTGGATTATACCATTAAATACGATACAGGATATGTCCTCTTTCGTCGTCCCATCATCAGTAAGGCCTCCGATGGTTCGATCATCAATCAGGATATCCTTCCCGGCAATCCGGTCATCGTCGAGGTGGAGTACGAAGCCAGGGCCGATACGATGGAAAAGAAGGCTTACGGCGGCCGCGTCCGGCAGCAAATCGGAGACCACGTGGCTGTGGGCGGTACTTACATAAAGGACGATTTGGCGACGGAGTCTTATACCCTTCAAGGGATCGATACGGAAGTCCGACTGGGTCAGAACACGCGTCTCATCGGCGAGTATGCCAAAAGTGACGGCACCGGCAACGAGGTGTTCCTCAGTGTCGACGGCGGGCTCAATTTCAGAGACACCACCCCCACCGGGGACCAAAATGGCGATGCCTACAAACTGGCGGCCGAGGTGGACATCGGAGAATGGTTCGAGCGACCGGACCGTTATTTTACGGGCGCCTATTACAAACGACAGAATCCCGGTTTCTTCAACGAGGGCAACCTCCTGCAGACCGGGACCGAGAACATCGGCATGAACCTGTCGTTCAAGCTGAGCGAGGCCGATCTTCTGCGGGGCAAACTCGAGCAAACGAGCATCGATGCCACGGAAGCCGTGGGCAGCACCTCGGAGACCATCGGGACCCTGCAGTATATCCATGACCACAGCTGGTGGGGAGTGACCCTCGAATATCAGAATCGAAACCGCGACGGCGAGCAGTTGACATCGGAGGCCGGAGACAACAGTTATGCCGCCGCCGGAGTGCGGGTAGACGCCACTGACGATTTGACCCTCAATCTCGACTACCAGCACACCGTGACCGGACCGTCCAACAACCAGGCCAGACTGGGAGCCCGCTACCAGATTCATCCGAAAGTGGCGCTCGAGGCCGCCGGCACCGTCGGTAGTGAGGGAAATTCAGCCCTGGGTGGTGCCGTCGTGAAACTGGGCGAACAAGAACTTTACATTAATCAACGCTTAGCGGATCACCGCCCCGGCAGGAGTACAACGACAGTGGTCGGCGCCCGGGCGCTGGTCGACTCAGCGACAAAACTGTATACGGAGTACCAATGGGAGAAAAATAATGACACCGATCGCAATGTATCGGTGATCGGCGCCGAGCGCCAGTGGGATCTAACCCGGGGGTTGAAGCTGCTGCTCTCCGGGGAATACGGGTCGACCGATGCTGATTCCGGCGATAACGACCACTATGCCATCTCCGGGGGAGTCGCCTATAGACATCCGGCCGGCCTGCTGGTCTCCTCACTCCAGGAATTGCGGGGGGAAGACGGCCTGGAGAGTAACCTCCAGTTCCTGTCGAACAACAACCTGGAACTTAAACTCAATCCTGACTTCACGCTGCTCGGTAAATTACGCTACAGCAACACGCGCAACACCGACACCCACGAAACGACGGCCGGATTCAGAGAATACAGTCTCGGGCTGGCTTACCGCCCGGTGGCCTTCGATCGGTTGAATGCGCTGGCGAAGTATACGTTGCTTTCCGATATCGGCCCGTTGCGTCCCGGTGAGATGGTGCTCTCGGATACCCAATCCCAGGTAGCCTCCATCGAATGGATTTTCGATATCACCCGCAACCTGCAGTGGGTCGAAAAATTGGCTTACAAAACGCAGGCGGAAACTGTCGGCAGCTTGCCCGAGCAGGACACCGAAACACTGCTGTCGATCAGCCGCTTGAATTGGAATTTCTGGCGCAAATTCGGCCTGGGTCTGGAATATCGCATCCTCTCCCAGTTCGAACCCGAGAATAGTCAAAACGGCTGGTTGACCGAACTGATGTGGGAACCGCTCGATCACTTCCGGATTGGCGTCGGCTACAACTTCACCGACTTTTCGGACAACGAGTTCGCGGACAACGACCACTCGTACGGCGGTGCGTTCTTCCGGTTCCAAGTAACCTATTAACGTATGAAGAATCCGAGATTGAAAAAAGCTCAGCTCGACTCGAAACCGACGGTGTCCAAGCGCTTGAGAAAACCGCTATCGGTTCTGGTGGAATCTTTTCTGACGATCCTACTGGTACTGGGCTTCTTTGCGGTGTTCCTCTATACGCTGAACGCAATGTTTCCCGCCGGGATCAGTCTGAAGTCAGTGGTAAACCAGAAAACCCTTTACAATGCCGGTATGGCAGCGAGCGATCTCGGGAAGGAAAGCGGCGATGTGGTGGCAGGGTCTGCAAGGGAACTGGCCGCGACCGTAAGCCGGACACGAAACGCTGTAAAGAGCAAACAGGCCGAGGCGATCGCCTGGATGTCCACCGGCGTCGGAAAACAGCTTTATGACCGGGATGCCGTTCAAACGCTCGATCAGTCGGAGGCCGATATTTCCTTCGATGAAAACACGATTCTCGGCATGGGCGAAAACTCTCTTTTGATCATCAAGAAACAGACCCATGATCCCTTGTTCCTTGAAAAACGGTCCTTCATGGTGCTGGTGGATGGGGACCTGCGAGGTAAGATCGACGGATCGAACCCCAACTCGGTTATTCTTGACATCGGCACGCCCACTGCAAGCATTCACACCCGTGGCGGCGCCGCCACGAAAAAAGCGCTGGACTTCAAAATATCCGTCAACCCAGACAAATCATCTACCATAGCGGTTTACAGCGGTTCAGCCGAAGTGGAGGCCAACGGAAAAATGGTGACTGTGGGTGCCAACGAAGCAACGATCGTGGCCATGGGACAGTCGCCCTTGAAGCCGCGGGCGATCCCGAAAGCCGTCGTCCTCGGGTCACCGTCGTCAGACCTCTTGGTCGTATATCGGGACCTTCCGTCCCTTATTCGGTTCGATTGGAAAGCCCAGCCTGAGACAACAGGATATCATTTCCTGCTGGCCAGGGATTCCGATTTCCGTAAGATCGTCACGGATGACATCTTCGAAAAAAACAGCTTCAGACACGGCAACCTGGTCAAGGGCACCTACTACTGGAGGGTCAGCGCCCGCTACGATTCGATAGAAGGCAATTTCAGCAAAACGCGGCGGTTAGACGTCATTCAGGATAAAGCCCCGCCGATGCTAGAGGTGCAGTTTCCACCCGGAACGGTTTACGGTGGTCAGTTCAATCTGGAAGGAAAAACCGAGCCGGGGGTGCGGGTGTTTATCGGCGGTGTGCGGGTCGAGACCGGCCGCACGGGAAAGTTTACCTATCCTCTTATACTGCAGCCCGGCATGAACGTCATTGTCGTAGAAGCATTCGATGTGGTCAATAATGCAGCCTACCGCTCAAAACGGGTGGTGAGCAAATAGTGAAGACCGAGGATCATGCGATGGGAAAACGCATCAAGTTTTCGATACGCTTCAAAGTTCTGGTTATCCTTCTGCTGGTCGTGACCGCAGCGGTGAGCACCATCACTTTCACCATGGCGAAACTGTTTCACACGGACAA
>JBDNAO010000513.1:0-4483 GCA_039768375.1 Desulfobacterales bacterium
GCGGCCACGAAAACTCCCACCGGCATGCCGGCCTCGGCCGCCCGGGAACGAACCGTTGCCATCGCCGCGACGACCGCGGGGTCATCGACCCGACCGGTCAACCCCATACTGGCTCACAGGTCGTAAGGACCGATGAAAAGGGCGTCGATGCATGGCCTCTTGTCCTTCAATCTTTGACGAAACAAATATTGCATATGCACTCCTGTGATGCGCTATCGGCTTTCCCAGCGTGTGGCAGCGCTTGGTCAACCGGGTCGCGTGCGGTTCGGCGGTGCAAAAAAATCGATCGAGGTAAGGAAAAAGTCGATCTCCCCCTGTGTCATCGACGTAAATTTCATGCGGAACATACGGTCGGAAGGGTTGAACAAATAAACATAGACGTCTGATGCCGTGGCCGGATTGCCGAACTGAAACCCTTTTGTTTCTCCGAGGCTGAACCGGTAGATCACGTCGCCGAGTCCACTGAAGGCCTTTTTGAGAATCAGCATGAGAGTGGTTCGCGACAGTTCCTGTATTGAGGAAGACAGCCTGACCGGCTCCGGTGTTGTTGTCAGACACAGGTACAAAGCGGCATACTCGGATGCGATATTTTCCTCTCCCAAAAGGCGTTTCATCTTGCGGGCTTCAGCGGACCCCCCTGCCAGCAGCTTCTTTACGATCCTTTCGGTTTCCAGCTGCGGGGAGACGACAAATGACTTGCGATTGCCGAACAAAAAGGCTTGAGCGTGTTCGGAATCATAGTTTTTCTCTATGTCGAACGGAGTCGCAAATGAGAACCAGGCACCGGCGTGGCGAACGCCGCCGACCCGTTTATCCTCAGAGACCCGAATAAGCCGGTCGACCGGCAAAAGGTAAACCCTGGGAGCGCCAACGCGCGAATAATCGACCTTGATTGGAATGATCAGGGTGAGTTTCGGGAGCAGGTAGGCGCCGGCTGTCGAGAGAATCAAAAGAACGGCAATGGAGATAAAAATAATTTTCTTGTTGGGTCGTAACAGGGACATGTCGAGGTCCTGCTATGTATTTTGGTGCCGCTCAATATAACACCTTTTTCTCAGTTCAAGGCAAACGAAAAATGACCTCATTTATTTAAGTGACTGATAATACATCGAATCATAAATTGGTCGTCCTTGCATGTTTTTTGCATTTTATGTTTTAAGATCAATAACTTGGAATATGGAGGCGTGATTATTTCGGTCGCAAACTCAAGGCTCTGGTTTTATATGCCAGCTCGATTTTGGGTGTTGACCATCGCACCGAATATGGTTATCACAATATAGTAGTTATAATGAATTTTTGTAGATCAATAAAAAATATGAAGCCCGAAATCTGTAAAAAATTCTCGCTCAACACGCTGGCCGTGTGGTTCATCTGTGGTACGGCACTCCTTTATGTGGCGTTGTTCCCACCCATGGATGCCATGAATCGTACCGGTTTACCGAGCGTTGTCGCTTCCTTCCGCTATCCACCCATACCGTCGTTGTTCCCCCAGGAACTCAATTCATTCGACCCCTTTCGGGTTCTGATGAAAATTCAGCAGATCAATCAGCGGTTTTCTCTTCAACCAATTCAGTCGGCGGACGAAGCAATGATTCAAACAAAGCCGCCGCCGCCTGAAAAGCCGCCGATGGACCTTCCCAAGTACAAGCACGAACAGACCTTTCAAACCATTATCGCGGCGGCATCGGCCCGTTACAATATCGATACGGCCATGATCAAGGCCATCATCCGCGCCGAATCCGGATACGACCCGCATGCCATCTCACCGATGGGTGCAGGCGGTCTGATGCAGCTGATGCCCCTTACGGCTGAATCGATGGGCGTCGACGATATTTTCGATCCGGTTCAAAACATCAACGCCGGCGTCAGGTATTTCAAAAAGCTCATGAAGCTCTACAAACAAGATGTCAGCCTGGCACTGGCTGCTTACAATGCCGGCATTCAGCGCGTTCAGGAATATAAAGGCATACCGCCCTTCAGTACGACCCAGATCTACATCAAAAAAGTTCTCGAATATCACCAGTACTACTCGAACCAGGCACGTAAAGAAGAAAACCCGCCGCTTGTTCATTCAGAAGGATGAAGCTGCACGATCCGGGAAGAGATCAGCAGAGTTAGGACCCTGCATGCCTAAATTTCCGTGAGGGAGGTTCCCAATGATCGCACCACGCGTCACCCCGGTGTCGATTGGCGGTCGACGATCTTAGGGTCTCGGCAAGAAATAATTACACATCTTGCTTGTTTTTTGGCCCGTCTACCGCGTTACATCCACCAACACATATCTCGATATGCGCTGGCGGATGTGCCTTGTAGACGAACCAAAATCCTGCGCAATCTTGTGTAATTATTTCTTGCCGAGACCCTTACCTCTCGATGCTGCTCATCGCGTAATGGAGATATCAAATGATCGAAAAAGTCATTATCATGGGTGCCGCCGGACGGGATTTTCACAATTTCAACGTCTATTTCAAGGACAATCCCCGTTATACGGTCATCGCTTTCACGGCCACCCAGATCCCCGATATCGAAGACCGTCGCTACCCGCCCGAACTGGCCGGAAATATGTACCCGACCGGCATCCCCATTTTTCCCGAGGAGCAGTTGCGCGATCTTATTCGGCAGCATCGGGTCGATCTGGTCGCCTTCTCCTATAGTGACGTGCCTCATACGGAGGTCATGCACAAGGCGTCCGTCGTCATGGCCGGTGGTGCGGATTTCACTCTGATCGGCGCCACCTACACCATGCTGAGGGCTTCCAAGCCGGTGGTCGCCGTCTGTGCCGTGCGCACCGGCTGCGGCAAGTCGCAGACCACGCGCAAGGTCTGCGAAATCATGAAAGCCCACGGTCGCCGGGTCGTAGCAGTTCGACACCCCATGCCCTACGGCGACCTGCGGCTGCAAGAGGTTCAGCGGTTTTCCAGCTACGTGGACTTCGATACCCACCGCTGCACCATCGAAGAGCGGGAAGAGTACGAACCACTGGTGGACCAGGACATCGTCGTATATGCCGGAATCGACTACGGCAAAATCCTCAAAGCAGCAGAAACCGAAGCCGACGTCATTGTCTGGGACGGCGGCAATAACGACACACCGTTCTATTTCCCGGATGTGCACATCGTGCTATTCGACCCCCATCGCGCCGGTCACGAACGGCTGTATTACCCGGGGGAAACCAACATGCTGATGGCCGACATTGCCGTGATCAACAAGGTGGACACCGCGCCCCCCGAAAAGGTGGAGCAGGTCCGCGGTAACATTGGCCGCTATGCTGCCAAAGCGACGACCGTGCTGGCCGAATCGTCGGTCCTGGTGAGCCAGCCGGAACGAATCAGCGGGAAAAGAGTGCTGGTGGTGGAGGACGGCCCCACATTGACCCACGGTGAGATGCCCTTTGGAGCCGGCCTGATCGCTGCCGGGCAGCACCGGGCAGCCGAAATCATCGACCCCCGTCCCTATGCAGTGGGTTCCATCATCGCCACTTATGCCAAGTATCCCCACATGGGCAAAGTGCTCCCGGCCATGGGATACGGCTCCGCTCAGATTCGAGACTTAGAGCAAACCATCGCCAATGTCGACTGCGACCTGGTGCTCTTTGCCACGCCGATCCACCTGCCCCGCATCCTCAACATCGAAAAACCGAACCTGCGAGTGCGCTACGAATATCATGACCACGGCTCGCCGACGCTGGAAGAGGTCCTGATGGCGAAACTGCAGGGACACATGCGGTAGCCGTAGGACCGCTATGAAGACACCCAATCCAAAGCCGATTTTACTGGTGGCGCTGGGCGGCAACGCCCTGATCCGCAAGGGTCAGAAAGGCACCATCGAGGAGCAATTCGAGAACCTCAAGGTGCCGATCCGGCAGATCGCCCGGCTCTCGCGCAAGTACCGGATCATCACCACCCACGGCAATGGTCCCCAGGTGGGTAACCTGCTTCTCCAGCAGGAAAGCTGCAGGGAAGTGCCGCAGCTGCCGCTGGAGATCCTGGTGGCCCAGACCCAGGGGCAGATCGGCTACATGATCGAATCCACACTGGACAGCCAGCTGATGGAACTGGGAATTCACTCCAAACCGATCGTGAGCCTCATCAGCTATGTGGTCGTGGACGAAAACGATCCCGCCTTCCGTGACCCCAGCAAACCCATCGGCCCGATTCTGACCCGGACCCGGGCAAATCGGGCGCCTTATCAGACGCGGCTGACGGCCAAAGGTTGGCGGCGGGTGGTGACCTCCCCCCGACCCGTTACCATCGTCGAGAAGCGGGAAATCGTGCGGCTGATCGAGCTCGACTTCATCGTCATCTGCTGCGGCGGCGGCGGCATTCCGGTGATACGCGAAGGCCGGACCTTCTGCGGTGTGGATGCTGTCATCGACAAGGACCTGGCCAGCGTCAAGTTGGCTGAGGAAGTGGGGGTGGACGTCTTTCTTATCGCCACCGACGAAAGCGGCGCCATGCTCAACTACGGGCAGCCCGACCAGGAA
>JBDNAO010000514.1:0-3071 GCA_039768375.1 Desulfobacterales bacterium
AATAGGGTTATAGGCCTCAGGTGTATGGTGTCGGCCCAGCCGCTGGCCTGAAAAACGGCCAGTTTGATCGAAGAGGAAACGTTTAAGTTTCGATGAATCAGTCGGTGCTCTGGTCGATGCTTCTTTGCCGTAATCAGCCCCTTTCTCCTGTGCTGACTTGCCGCCGTTGCTCGTCAATTTCTCTCCGGTAGCTTCATCGGGCTTCATTTTTACGTGCAGTGTGTATCAATATATCTACATGTGTAATAATTGAGACATCAAAGCAGGGGCTTTTTCTTGTTGCCTCCGGTGATGATATGAACGCAGGTTGCGCATCTACTCCTCATTTTTCTCGTAAATTCAGCCCGCTGCTTTTTACTTCCTGTGCGGCGCCTAAAGCCGATTCTGAAGTGGTCCGATAATTGCTTATTTATTGCGTGTGTGTAAAGATTTGTGGCTCTACTTCCGTGCAGAGCCTGTAATGCGAATTCGTCTTAATCATCAATTCGACTCTCGCTCAAACGTAACCAATGACCCGCCACCGTGAACGTCTATCCGCGGGACATCGAGGAGGTCGTGGTTCAGCACCCGGCCGTTTGCGAAGCAGCGGTATTCGGCCTGGCGCACGAGAAGTGGGGGGAAACACCCCTGTCGGCCGTTGTGCTGACGCAATCGGCGCAAGCCACGCCGGAAGAGCTGAAGCAGGGGGTTAACGCAAGGGTTGGCGCCAAATTCCAGCGCGTGCACGAGGTGATCATCATGGCGGATTTTCCGCGCAACGTTGCCGGTAAGACCCTCAAGCGCGTCATGCGGGATAACTTTCAGAAAAAGAGCAGCTGATCAGGCCAGGCACCGGACGAGCGCTGTCGTCGCAATGCTCGTCCGGGACGCGGCCGAAAGGAATTACACGTATCAGTCAGGAGAGAAAAGATGAAAAAACGCAGAAAACTCGGCCGGGGCGTCGCAATCGTCGGTGCCGGAATGTCGAAGTTCGGGATGTTTAGAGACAAGGATTCCAAAGATTTGTTTGCCGAGGCCTTCCTGGAATTGCGGGACTCGGTGGACAAGGGCATCGATCCCAATGAGATCGATGCCCTCTACCTGGGAAATTTTTCCAACGACTTTTTCATGCATCAGTCCCACTGGGGACCGATCGTTTCCGACTTGATCGGTCTGACGCCCAAACCCGCCACCAGAACCGAAGGGGCGTGCGCATCGAGTGCCCTCGCCTTTCGGGAGGGAGTTTTCGCCATAGCGTCCGGTTTTTACGACATGGTGCTGGTCGGTGGTCTGGAGGAGATGTCGAAACGAACCACGGAAGAGGTGGCCGAGGGATTGGCACTGGCGACCGTTCCTTACGAAGGACAGGCGGGATTTACTTTCCCGGGAGTTTTCGGGGCGATTGCCACGGCCTATTTCGCAAAATACGGCGCAAATCGCGAGCACTTGATGAACGTGACGATCAAAAGCCACAACAATGCACCCCTGAACCCCAAGGCGCAGTATCCACTGACGGTGCGCGACATCATGCAGGCCAAGCTCAAGAGTGCTGAAAAAAAAGGGCTTCCGATACCGGACTGGTCGGATGAAAAGGCGTTTTTGAAAGATCCCCGGGCCAATCCGATGGTTGCCTGGCCAATGCACCTATTCGACTGCTGCCCTATTAGTGACGGTGCCAGCTGCATGCTGCTGGTGGCCGAAGAGATGGCTGGGAATTTTACCGACGATCCGATCCATGTCCTCGGTATCGGCCAGGGCAGCGGGCGGGGACTGCATGCCTGTGATGACCTGACCTATTTCGAGGCCACCCGCTACGCCGCCCAGGAAGCCTATGGCATGTCAGGGCTGAAGCCTGGTGATGTTCAGTTTGCCGAGGTGCATGATTGTTTCTCGATTGCCGAGCTGCTTCACATCGAAGACCTTGGTTTTTTCAAGCCCGGTGCCGGGTACAAAGCTGTTGCCGATGGCGCCACCCGCCTCGACGGACCCAAACCGATCAACACCTCGGGGGGGCTCAAGTGCAAAGGGCATCCGGTCGGGGCCACCGGCATCTCCCAGCTTTACGAGGTTTGGACCCAGCTCAGGGGCAAGGCCGGAAAGCGCCAGGTACCCATCAAGGATCTGCACATCGGCGGGGCCCACAACCTGGGCGGTACCGGCGGAACTTGTACCTTTACCATCCTCGAAAGGAGGTAGGGCCCTTGGAAAAACGTCCATTCAGCGATATTTCTTTTGAAGCGTTTTTAACAGAAGGTAAATTGATGGGATCACGCTGCGGCCAATGCGGCCGTCTGTATGCCCCGCCGCGACCGATTTGCACCGACTGCCATGGGACGCAAATGACCTGGTTCGAGTTTTCGGGAAAAGGAAAATTGGCGGCCTTCACCTGCATTGCCATTGGTCCCGCGGCGATGATCGCGGAGGGCTACAACCGGAATAACCCCTACTGTTCGGCCGTCATCGAACTCGATGAAGGTGCCCGCGTGGATGCCCGTCTCGAGGGGATCGATCCGAAGAAACCCGAAGAGATTACCGTGGGGATGCCGCTCAAGGTCAAATATGGGCAGCGCGGAGACAAAATGACATACCTTGCTTTTGAACCTATTTAGTGTCCATCCATGAATGGCATCTTTCAGCCCGGACCGGCGTTCTCGCTCCTTGCGATCTTCGTCGCAGCGCTGCTACGCCTGCGGCGTGCCTCAATTTCGATTCCAGCAGTGAAAGCTCCTCCGCCAGTCGGCTCGCCGTATGGGCGCTGTCGAAGAGGTCCAGACCCAGGACGGCAATGATTTTGCCGTCTTCTCTGATAAGGATGCGATGGACCAGGAAGCCGATGTCTTTGAATTCGTGCGGATAGTTGACTTCGGCGATTCCGGTCTGGGCCACGATGTGGAGCCGGGAGTTCGCCACCACTTCGGTGGCGTGTTTGCCGATCTGGGCTGCCGGATCGATGTTCAGAAACCGCGCGTAGGTGTCGTTGATGTATGATGATGTAGCCGTCTTGGTCGGAAATGATGACGCCGATTTGCATGTTGTCGAGCAGCTTTTTGAAAAAATTCCCCTTGAGCTGCTGAAGATTTAGTGCTCCGTCT